>NZ_JBHYWP010000059.1:0-17547 GCF_042751845.1 Streptomyces sp. NPDC059398
GACCTGTAGAAGGTCGTCCGGGCCGGCGTCGTCGGTGGGCCGCGCTGCGGGCCCGGTCCTGCCGGGCCCGGTCCTGCTACTGCTCGTGGAGGAACTCGCGGATGGGGTAGCCGACATGGCGCTGGTCGGTCAGCGAGTATCCGAGGATCACATCGCCGGGCTTCAGCTCGGTGATGTTGTGGACGCTCCCGCCGGGGCCGAGCACCCTTACGTGCCAGTCGTCCTGGGCGATGACGTTCACGGTGTTCCCGGACGGCGACTGCGCCTCGATCAGCAGCATCGGACGGCTCTCCATCTTGGTCCGGCCCACCACGATGCGCCGGGTGTTGCCCTCGGTGTCGACGGCCAGCAGCTCGGAGCCCGCCCGGAGTTCCGCCAGGTAGCGCGTGCGGTTCTCCGGGGTGAGGGAGTAGGAGTGCAGCGCCGCCGCGTTCACCCGGAACGGGCGGGTCGGCATGTAGGGGAGCGGGTGCGTCTCGCTGCTCACCAGGATCATGCCGGTGGCGTAGGAGCCGACGAGGATGCCCTCGTTCTGCCGGAAGTGCGTGCAGGTGTCGACGCACACCCGGTCGCCGAGCCCGAGGTGCGCGAGCCGGGTGACGGTCAGGTGCTCCAGCTGCAGCTGCTCGGAGGTCTCCTGGCACACCTCCGTGAGCGTCGTGGCCTCGCCCACCGCCGTGGGGTTGAGCAGGACGCCCTCGGGGCCGCGCTCCAGGACGCCCAGGGTGATCTCCGCGTCCTCCAGATCGGCGACGACGGTGACCAGGTTGCCGAGGGCCTTGTCGGTGGCGCCGAGCAGGATCTCCAGCGGGATCTTGCTCGGGTCCTGCTGGAAGTCGACCAGGGTCCAGGCGGACTTCGACGCCACGGCGCAGGCGATGTCGAGGGTCTCCTCGCCGGTGACGGTGACGTACACGCCCTGCTGCGCCTCTTCGAGGCGGGGCGACAGCTTGCCCAGCATGGTGTGGTCGACCACCAGCAGGTCGGCGGCCTCCGCCAGCTTCTCCGCGATGGCCTGCGGGGTCTGCGGCAGGACGAGGCCGACCTTGCGTTTCGACGGTGGGATGGTGGCGAGCAGTTCGGGATCGTCCGAGACGAATCCCTCGATGCCGATGTGCACTGCCTCCTCCACCACGGCTGCGGTGATGTCCTTGAGGCCGCGCAGATCGATCCAGGCGAGCTTCATCGGGTGCTCCTTCGGGGTCGGCGGTTCAGAGTCGGGCGGGTGCGGTGAGCAGGGGTGCGGAGAGTCCGGAGGCCGGGAGGTCCGGCCCGCCGGCGAGGTGTACGGCATCGGAGATGCGGCGGACGGTACGGGCGGGCTGGGCGGATTCGAAGACGTTCCGCCCCATCGCCACGCCCAGCGCGCCCGAGGCCACGACGTCCCCGACGACCTTCGCCAGCCGCTCGTCGTCGCCGAGCGGGGCGCCGCCCGCGGTGATGATGCCGATCGGGCAGCTCGCGACCACATCGGCCATGGTGTCGACCGATCCCGTGTAGGGGACCTTGGCGATGTCGGCGCCGAGGTCGGCGGCCAGGTTCGCCGCGTGGGCGACGAGTCCGGGGTCGGTGGGGTCGGTGACCCGCGGGCCGCGCGGGTAGACCATGGCCAGCAGCGGCAGCCCCCAGCGCGCGCAGCCCTCGGCGGCCCGTGCCAGGTCGGTGAGCTGTCCCGCCTCGGTGTCCGAACCCATGTTGATGTGGATGCTGACGGCGTCGGCGCCGAGCTCCAGCGCCTCTTCGACCTCGGCGAGCCGGACCTTGGCGTTCGCGTCGGGGGCGTGCCGGGTGATGCCGTTCAGATGGATCACCAGCGCCGTGTCGCGGAACACCTCGCGGGGGAGGAAGCGCATACGCCCCTTGTGGACCAGCAGGGCGTCGGCGCCGTTCCCGCTGATCGCCAGGGCGATCTTCCGGAACGCCGCCACCGGTGCCACGGGACCGTCGGCCACGGAGTGGTCGAGCGGCACGACGAAGGTTCGGCCCGAGACCGGATTGATCAGCCTGCTCAATCGCAAGCTCTTTCCGAGTGAATGCTGAGCCATTTCCATGGCGCGTCCTCTCGCCTAGTTGGGCATGGGCCAAGAGAAATGGTTCGGTCTTTGCCGTGTCAAGTGCCAATATCCAGGCCCCTGTTGGGTGCCGCGAATGTTTGACAGGGCGAATCG
Source organism: Streptomyces sp. NPDC059398 (assembly GCF_042751845.1). Taxonomy (NCBI): domain Bacteria; kingdom Bacillati; phylum Actinomycetota; class Actinomycetes; order Kitasatosporales; family Streptomycetaceae; genus Streptomyces; species Streptomyces sp. NPDC059398. The sequence goes on from NZ_JBHYWP010000059.1 coordinate 2,169, forward strand.
CATGCGTAATGTTGTTGCCCGTCGCATTGCGCCGGGCCGGTCGGCGAGCCCCCAAAGTGTGGGCGCCGATATGGAGTTGCCGACCGATTGATCTGTAGCCCGTAGTGCGCTTCACTGAGAGCCAGGGGAGTTCCATGAGTGCGTTTCCGCAGAACCATTGGTATGTCGCCGCCTGGAGCACGGAAGTCGGCAGGGAGCTGCTGGGCAGGACGATCTGCGGGGAGCCGGTGGTGTTCTACCGCACCCGCGACGGCCGGCCGGTGGCGCTGACCGACCGCTGTGTGCACCGCCGCTACCCCTTGTCGCTGGGACGTCTCGACGAGGACGGCATCGAGTGCGGCTACCACGGCTTTGTCTTCGACTGCTCCGGGTCCTGCACCTTCGTGCCAGGTCAGGAGCGCATTCCGCGGACGGCACGGGTGCCCGGATACCAGCTGGTCGAGCGTGACAAGTGGATCTGGATCTGGATCGGCGACCAGAGCAAGGCCGATCCCGCGCTGGTGCCCGACGCGCACTGGCTCGACGACCCGGCCTGGACGTCCGTCGAGGACATGGCCTACTCGCCGTTCCGCTACGGGCTGCTCATGGACAATCTCATGGACCTCTCCCACGAGTCCTATCTGCACGCCGGTCTGATCGGGACCCCGGAAATCGCCCGTACTCCGTTCACGACCGATGTCGATCACGAGCAGCACCGTGTCTCGTTCTCGCGGCACATGGAATCCGTGGAATGCCCGCCGTTCTACGAGAGGACCACGGGATTCACCACGCCGATCGACCGCTGGCAGGACGTGGAATTCCTGCCGCCCGCTTTCTGGGTCAACAATGTGCGGGTCGCGCCGCACGGAGTTCCGGACACGGGGGAAGGGGATGAAAGGGCCGCACACGTGAAGATCATTCACGGCCTCACCCCGGAGACCGAGAACAGCACCTGGGATTTCTGGGCCGTGACGAGGGACTTCGCCCTGGACGACGAATCGGTCAGTCACACACTGCTGACGCTCAACCAGGAGGTCGTGCAGCAGGACCTGGACGCGCTCACGGTACTCGAAACCGTGGTCGCCAGCGAGCCGCCGGGGACCCAGGAGCTCAGCGTGGCCATCGACGCCGGGGGACTCGCCGCCCGCGAGATGTTCCGCAAGCTCCTCTAGGCGCCCGGCCGCCCGGCCGCCCGGCCGCTTCCTTCCCGACGTTCCCGAGCCCTGCCCAACCGCGACACGGAGAGCAGACAGATGCAAGGCGACGCATTCGATGTGGTGGTCCGCGCGCGGACCCGACTCGCCCGTTCCGTAGTGGAGTTCGAGCTGGCGGCCCCGGCGGGCTCCCTCCCCGCCGGGACACCGGGCGCGCATATCGACCTGGAGCTGCCCTCGGGGAGGGTCAGGCAGTACTCGCTGTACTCCGGGTCCGGCGTGCCCGGGACCTGGCGCATCGCCGTGCTCCGCGAGGACGCAGGGCGCGGCGGGTCGGCGGAACTGCACGACGAGGTGGCAGTGGGGACACGGCTGCGGGCGGTGGGCCCGCGCAACCGCTTCCCCCTGCACCCGTCCGGCGCGTATCTGTTCATCGCGGGCGGTATCGGGATCACCCCGCTGCTGCCCATGGTGGAGCAGGCCGAACAGCGGGGCGCACAGTGGCAGTTGGTGTACGGAGGCAGGAGCCGGGAGTCGATGGCCTTCCTCCCCCGCCTCGCCCGGTACGGCGAGAAGGTCCGGGTCGTACCGCAGGACACCGAGGGGCTGCCCCGCATCGACACACTCCTGTCCGGCCTGCCCGACGGCGCGCTCGTCTACTGCTGCGGGCCCCAGGGCCTGCTGGACGCGGTCGGCGACCGCTGCTCCGCGATGCCCCCGGGATCGCTGCACACCGAGCGGTTCACGCCGACCGGTGAACGGCCGGCGGACAGCGGGGGTACGGCGTTCGACGCCGTACTGGAGCGCTCGGGGCGGACCGTACGGGTGCCCGCCGGGACCTCCGTGCTGCAAGCGGTCCGCGACGCGGGTGTCGCGGTGCTCGCCTCCTGCGAGGAGGGCACCTGCGGCACCTGCGAGACCGGGGTGCTGGGCGGGGTTCCCGAACACCGCGACACCCTCCTGACGGCCGACGAGCGGGCCGCCAACGATCTGATGCTCATCTGCGTGTCCCGCTCGCACACGCCCCAACTCGTCCTCGACCTGTGAACACCGGCCAACGGCCCGCAGATTCGCGTCAGGAGAGCCACCGATGAACACACCACCGTCCTGGGACAGCCGGATCGAGGACTGCTTCAGGGAACAGGTGGCCGCCCGGCCGGCCGCCACCGCCCTGGTGGACGGCCCGCTCCGGCTGACCTACCGGGAGCTGTACGAGCGGGCGGCCACGGCCGCCGCGGGACTGCGGCGGCTCGGTGTGGAGCGGGAGACACCCGTCGGCCTGGCCTTCGACCGCTCGGCCGACGCCGTCGTCGCCATGCTGGCCGTGGTACTGGCGGGCGGCGCCTATGTCCCCCTCGACCCCGGGTATCCGGCGGACCGGCTGCGGCACATCGTGACGGCCACCGGTCTGCGGATCCTGGTCTGCGCGCCCGGGGAGCGCGAGCGGCTCGCGGCTGCGGGAGCGGACTCCGTACCGGACCTGGCGAGTCTGCTGGCGCTGGGCGAGCGCCCCGACGACCGGTCGCCGGACGCCCCGCGTGGAAGGTCCCCGCTCGCCTACACCATGTTCACCTCCGGCTCCACCGGCCGGCCCAAGGGGGTGATGGTCGAGCACTGCGGTGTGCTCCGCCTGGTCAAGGACACCGACTACGTCGACCTCTCGCCCGACCGGCGGGTGCTGCACGCGGCCTCGCCCGCCTTCGACGCGGCCACCTTCGAGATCTGGGGCGCGCTGCTGAACGGGGCGTCCCTGCACATCGTCGACCGCGAGACGGCCGTGGTGCCCGGGCTGTTCGCCGCCGCGGTCCGCGAACAGGCCATCACCGACGCCTGGATCACGGCGCCGCTCTTCCACCGGATCGCAGACGAGGACCCTACTGCCTTCGCCCCTCTGCGCACCCTGCTGACCGGTGGTGACGTCGTATCACCCGGCCATGTGGCGAAGGTGCTGGCCGCCGCCCCCGGGCTGACCGTGATCAACGGGTACGGACCGACCGAGAACACCACCTTCACCACCACCTTCGCGGTGCCCCGCGGCCACAGCGGGCCGCTCCCGATCGGCCGCCCGCTCCCCGGCACCACCGTGCTGGTCTGCGACGAGCAGGGCCGGCCGGTGGAGCCCGGCACCGTCGGTGAGCTGTACACCGCGGGCCGCGGTCTGGCCCGCGGGTATCTGGGCGAACCCGGGCTGACCGTACGGAAGTTCGTACAGGTCGCCGGGGTACGCCACTACCGCACCGGGGATCTGGTGCACACCGGCCCCGACGGCCTCCTGTACTTCCACGGACGCCAGGACGACCAGGTGAAGATCCGTGGCCATCTGGTCGAGCTCGCCGAGGTCGACGCCGCGCTGCGGGCCCTGCCCGGGGTCCGTGACGCCGTCGCGCACGTGCTCGGCGGGGCGGGGGAGGAGCGCACGCTGGCCGCCTATGTCGTGGCGCCGGGACAGGATCCGGCGCAGCTGCGGCGGACCCTGCGGGAGCGGCTGCCGGACTATCTCTGCCCCGACCGGTTCGTCCCGCTGGACCGGCTGCCTCTCACCGAGAACGGCAAGGTGCGCCGGAGCGCGCTGCCCGCTCCGGGGCCGCGGCACTCCGGCGCCGGAGCGGCCGGCCTCACCGGGCCCCAGCGCGCTCTGGCCGACACCTGGGCGCAGGTGCTCGGACTGCCCCCGGGGAGCATCGGCCCGCAGGACGACTTCACCGGCCTCGGCGGCAACTCGCTGCGGCTGGGCACCCTGCTCGGCCGTCTGAGCCGCGACCACGGGGTGCGCCTGGGCTTCGCCGAGGCCTTCGCGGCCCGCACGCTCGCGGAGATGGCGCAGGCGGTGGCCGCGGCCGGTGACGCCCCCGCGCCCGCCGTCCCGCCGCTCGCCCCGGGCACCTCCGCGCCCCTCCACCCGCAGCAGCGGGGGCTGTTCGCCATCTGGCAGGCCGACCCGGACTCCCTCGCGTACAACGTGCCCGTCCGTATCGACCTGACAGGCCCGCTGGACGAGGAACGGCTCAGGGCCGCCCTGACCACCCTGGTCGCCCGGCACGACGCGCTCCGGATGCGGTTCACGGTCGACGCGTCCGGCGGCGTACGGCAGACTCCGGGAAGCCCGGGCGAGCCGGAGTTCGTCCGCCACCGCGCACCGGCCCCGGGGGCCGTCGCCCGGTTCGTACGGCCCTTCCGGCCGGACGGCGAACCCCTGCTGCGGGCCCTGCTGGTGCCCGGAGAAGGTCCGGACCGGCACACCCTCTACCTCGACACCCACCATGTGGTCTTCGACGGGGTCTCGCTGCGCACCCTGGCCGCCGAACTGCTCGCCCTCTGCACCGGAACCCCCCTGCCGGAACCGGCCGTCGGCTACGCGGAAGCCGCCGGATGGGCCCATGACCGGCTGGAGAGCGGGGCCTGCGCGGCGGACGAGGCGTACTGGGTACGGCAGCTCGCCCACGCCCCGCAGGAGCCGGTCCTGCCGGTCGACCGGGAGCGCGGGCCCGTCAGGGCCGTGGCGGGCGCGGTGGTGCGGCGGGCCCTGGGCGCCGCGGAGTGCCGGGAGGTGCGGGCCGCGGCCCGCCGCCACGGCACCACCGCGTTCGGCGTGCTGTTCGCCGCGTACGCCGCCACCCTGGCCCGGATCTCCGGACGGCAGGACCTGGTGATCGGCACCCCCACCAGCGGCCGGACCCATCCGCAGCTGGACACCGTGGTCGGCATGCTCGTCAACACCGCCTGTCTGCGCGTACGCCTGCCGGACGGCTGCACGCTCGGCGGGCTCGTCGGCCAGGCCGACCGGCTCGCCCGGGAGGCGCTCAGCCACCAGGACTACCCCTTCGAACGGCTGGTGCACCGCCTCGCGGCCACCCCCGGGCCCGGCCGCAACCCGCTCTTCGACGTGATGTTCGCCCTCCAGGACATCGACTTCCACACCTTCGCCACGGAGAGCCTGCACGCCCGGGTGGAGCTGCTGAACCCCGGCACCACCCGCTTCGACCTCAACCTCCAGGCGTATCTGCGGCCGGACGGGCTGCTGCTGGACCTGGAGTACGCGACCGGCCTCTACGACGCCTCATCGGCCGGCTACCTGCTCGACGCGTACCTCACGACCCTCACCGATCTGCTGGAGCGCCCGGACGAGCCGGTGGCCCGCACCGCCACGGCCACGCCGCCCGCGCCCGTCCCGGACTTCGACTTCTGAAGGACCTTGCGAAATGAAGGACTTCTCATGACGACCACGTTCCACCAGAGCCGCACCGTCCAGAGCTTCCCCGAGCAGGCCCAGTACTGGCAGACGCTGCTGGCCGGCTGGGAGCACCCGACCGTGCTGCCGCGCGACTACCTGGGCCGGTCCGCCGACCCGTCCCTGGCCACCGTCTCCGTACCGCTGGACCCGGAGGCGGCCGGGCGGGTGCTGTCGCTGAGCCGCGGCGAACCGGCCCTGGTCCGGGTGGTCTGCACCGCCCTGCTCGCGGTACTCGCCGCCCGCGCCACCGACACCGAAGAGGTCCGGGTGGTCACCGCACGCCCGGCGACGGCTCCCGCGGACGGCGCCGCCTTCCCCGTCGGGCTCACGGTGCGCGGCCGGGACACCCTGCGGGACCTGCTCGGGGCGGCACGTGAGAGCTATGCGGAGGCCACCGCCCGGCTCGATGTGCCGGTGGCCCATCTGCTCCGCTCCGCCGGAGTGACCCCCACCGACTTCGCGGTCTGCGCGGGCGGCGACGTCACACCTTCCGAGACCGGTGAACTGGGCTGCGCGGTCCAGTGGGACGTCCGGCTGCACGCCCCCGCGCCCCGGCTCGACCTGCACTACCGGGACGACCTGTTCACCGCGGAGACCGCCCGGCGGCTGGCGGACACCTACGCCCGGCTGCTGGCGGAGGCACCGCGCACCCCGGACGAGCCCCTCGCCCCGCTGCTCGCGGCCGACCCGGCCGAACACGCTCTGATCGACGGGTTCAACGCCACCGCGGCCGACTACCCGCTCGACCAGCCGCTGCACCGCTTCCTGGAGCGCCGGGCCGCCGAAACACCCGGGCTGACCGCCATCCGCGACGACGGCACCACCTACGCCGAGCTCGACCGGCGCTCCAGCCAGCTCGCCCACCGGCTGCGGGCCGCAGGTGTGCGCACCGGGACCGTCGTGGGGGTCTGCCTGCCGCGCTCACCGCTGCTCCTCACCACCGTCTACGCCGTGCTCAAGGCGGGCGGCGCCTATCTGCCGCTCGACCCCTCGCTGCCCGCCAACCGCCTCGCGTACATGCTGGAACACAGCGGAACCCGCACCGTCCTGGGCGAGCCCGCCACCCGGGACGCGGTGCCGGGCGCCGGGACCTTCGTCGACGTGACCCTGCCGGGGACCTTCGACGGCGATGCGCCCGCGCCCGACAGCGGTACGGGCCCGGACGACCTCTGCTACGTCATCTACACCTCGGGCTCCACCGGGCGCCCCAAGGGCGTGGCCGTCGAGCACCGGGCCATCGTCAACCGGCTGCTCTGGATGCAGTCCGCCTATCCGCTGGACGAGCACGATGTCGTCCTGCACAAGACGCCCTTCACCTTCGACGTCTCGGTCTGGGAGATCTTCTGGTGGTCGCTGGCCGGGGCCTCGGTGTGCACCCTGCCGTCCGGACAGGAGAAGGAGCCGGCCCGGCTGGCCGCCCGGATTGCCGAACACTCCGTCACCACCATGCACTTCGTACCCTCGATGCTGCAGGCGTTCCTCCAGTACACCGAGGACCGGACGGACCGGCTCACCACCCTGCGCAGGGTGTTCGCCAGCGGTGAGGCGCTCGGCACCGCGCTCGCCGTCCGCTTCGCCGAGACGCTGACGGCCGCCACGGACGCGGCGCTCATCAATCTGTACGGGCCCACCGAGGCCGCCGTCGACGTCACCCACCAGCCCTGCGCGCAGACCGACCCCCGGCGCCCGGTCCCCATCGGGCGGCCCATCGCCAACCTGGCGCTGCGGGTGCGGACCAGGACAGGGGCGACGGCGCCCATCGGCACACCCGGTGAACTGTGCATCGGCGGCACGGGACTCGCCCGCGGCTATCTGCACGCGCCGGAGCTGACCGCCGAGCGGTTCACCGCCGACCCCGCGCTGCCGGGCGGACGCGGCTACCGCACCGGCGACCTGGCCCGCTGGCTGCCCGACGGCACCATCGAGTACCTGGGCCGCCTGGACACCCAGGTGAAGATCCGCGGCTACCGGATCGAGACGGGCGAGATCGAGCATGTCGCGGCGGGCGACCCGGCCGTCCGGGACTGCGCGGTGCTCGCGCGGACGGACGGCGCGGGGGACCGGTATCTGTGCCTCTACGCCGTGCCGGGGGAGGGGTTCTCGGAGGACCGGCTGCGCGCCCGGCTGGCCGCAGAGCTGCCCTCGTACATGCTTCCCCGGTATGTGGTCGCGGTCGACGCCATCCCCACCGGGCACAACGGGAAACGCGATCCCGCCCGGCTGCCGGAGCCCGAACGGGCCGCGGGCGACGGCGGGCAGGAGCCGTCGGGCCCGGTCGCCGGGACGCTGGCCGCGATCTGGTCGCGCGCCCTGGGCGTCGAGCGGGTGAGTACGACCGACAACTTCTTCGCACTCGGCGGCGACTCCATCAAGTTCGTACGGGTACTGGCCGAGGCCCGCGGGGCGGGGCTCGACTTCTCCTTCCAGGACCTGTTCGCCCACCCCACCATCGCCGAACTCGAACCCCGGGTGCGCCAGAGCGGCCCCGCGGCCGTCAGCACCGGCCCCGCCGGACTGCTCAGCTCTGCCGACACCCAACTGCTGCCGCCGGACGCGGTGGACGCCTGCCCGCTGTCTGCCCTCCAGTCCGGGCTGCTGTACGAGATCGACGCGGCGGGCGGCAAACCCGGCCTCTACCACGACATCGTCAGCTTCCGTATCGCGGACCCGCTCGACCTGGACCTCTTCCGGGAGGCCGCGGCGCGGCTGGCCGCCCACCACCCGATGCTGCGCACCTCCTTCCATGTGACGGGCTTCTCCGAGCCGCTCCAGATCGTCCACGCGGACGCCCCGGACCTGGTGGGCGTCACCGATCTGTCGGAGCTGGACGAAGCGGCCCAGGAGCGCGAGCTGGCCGCGTTCTACGGCGCGGAGACCGCCACCGGGTTCCGGCCGGGCGCGGTCGACCTGGTCCGGATCCGGCTCCATCTCCTCGGGGAGCGCGGCTTCCAGTACAGCCTCAGCTACCACGCGGCGGCCCTGGACGGCTGGAGCGTGAGCCTGGTGCACCGCGATCTGTTCGCCGCCTACACGGCGCTGCGCGCCGGGAGCGAACCGGACCTGGAAGCGCACGGCACGGGCTACCAGGACTTCGTCGCGCTGGAGCGCGAGGCGGTGGCCTCCGGCGAGCAGCGCGACTTCTGGCTCGGTCTGCTGGAGGACCACGAGGGCGGCCGGCTGCCCCGGCTCCCCGGCGCACTCGGCGACTCCGGCATCACGATGCACGATGTACCCCTGGCCGACCAGGTGTCGGCAGGTGTCCTGCGGGTCGCCGAGTCGCTGCGGGTGCCGGTCAAGACCGTGCTGATGGCCGCGCATGTGGCGGTGCTCGGTTTCGTCACCGGGACCGACGACGTACTCACCGGCTACGAGCACAGCGGCCGCCCCGAGGTCACCGGCGGGGACCGGCTGGCCGGGCTGTTCCTCAACACCCTGCCGTTCCGGGCGCGGATCACCGACGGCAGCTGGGCGGAGCTGATCCGCACCGTCTACCGTGCGGAGACCGGACTGCTGCCGCACCGGCGCTACCCGATGGGCGAGATGAAGCGCCTGCTGGGCCGCCGGGAGCCGCTCTTCGAGGCGATCTTCAACTTCACCCACTTCCATGTCCTGGACGATCTGCGCGGCGAGCACGGCGTCACCCTGGTGCGCAGCCAGGTCGCCAGCGAGACCGAGTTCCCGTTCCGGGCCGAGTTCTGGCAGGACGCCTTCACCGACCGGGTCCAGCTCGCCCTGCACTACCGGCGCAGCGACTTCCCCGCCGAGCAGATCGGGCGGATCGCCGGATACTACGCACGCGCCCTCGAAGAGCTGGTCCGTGACCCGGAGGCCCGCCACCGCGCCGCCGTGCTCCTCGGAGACGACGAACTGCGCCAGCTCACAACGGAGTTCACCGGGCCCCGGCGGGAGCTGCCCGCCGGAACCGCCCTGGATCTCTTCGACGCCCAGGTACGGGCCCGCCCGGACGCCGTCGCCGTACGGCACGGCGGATCGCAGCTCGGCTACCGCGAACTCGACGCGCTGTCCGCCCGGTTGGCGGCCCAGCTGCGGGCGGCCGGTGTGCGTAACGGTGATGTCGTCGCCGTGCCCATGGACCGCGGGACCGACTGGGCCGTCGCCGTGCTCGCCGTCCTCAGGTCCGGTGGCGTCTATCTGCCGCAGGACCCGGCCGACCCGGTCGCCCGGCTGGCCGCCATGGTGCGGCGTGCCGGATGCCGTCATGTGCTGACCGGCTCCCGCCACCAGCAGGCCCTGGGGAAGGGGCTGGCCGCCGAGCTGACGCCGGATGCCGGCGGGGCGCCGGGGGCCGCCGGGACGGCTGAGGCAACCGGGACGGTGGAGCTGCCCGCCGTACTCGCCTACGAGGAACTGCTCGACGCACCGGCGCCCGCGCACACCCCGGCCGTGTCCCCGGCCCCGGCGGACCCGGCGTACCTCATCTTCACCTCGGGCTCGACCGGAGAGCCCAAGGGCGCCCTGGTCCACCACCTGGGCCTGCTCAACCACCTGCTGGCCAAGACCGGCGAACTGGCGATGACCGAACGGGACCGTGTCGCACAGACCGCCACCCAGTGCTTCGACATCTCGCTCTGGCAGCTGCTGTCGGCCTGGCTCACCGGAGGCCGCACGGTGATCTTCGACTCCGGCCTGGTCACCGATCTGCCACGCTTCGCACGGACCCTGGAGGACGAGCGGATCAGCGTCCTGGAGGTGGTGCCCTCCTTCCTGGACGCCCTCATGTCCGAACTCGACGCCAGGCCACGGCCGTTGGAGAAGCTGCGCTGGAACCTCGTCACCGGCGAGGCGTTCCCGCCCGCGCTCAGCCACCGCTGGTTCGCCCGCTACGGCGTCCCCCTGGTGAACGCCTACGGGCCGACCGAGACCTCCGACGACATCACCCACCAGGTGGTCACCGCACCCGTGACCGGTGACCGGGTGCCCGTCGGGCGCGCCATCGCCAACACGGGTGTCCATGTGACAGGACCCGGCGACCGGCTGGTGCCCGTCGGCACCTACGGCGAAATCCTGGTGACCGGCACCGCGGTCGGGCTCGGCTACCTCAACGACCCGGACCGCACGGCTGCCGCCTTCCGGCCCAACACCCTCGACACCACGTCCGAACGGCTCTACCGCACCGGGGACATCGGCCGCTGGCTGCCCGGCGGCATACTCGACTGCGCCGGACGCGTGGACCACCAGACGAAGATCCGCGGGTTCCGGATCGAACTCAGCGAGGTGGAAGGGGCGCTGGCCCGCCTCCCGGGCGTCGACCACGCCGTCGCGCTGGTCCGCCGCGAACACGGCAGGGAGCTGCTGGTCGCCCACTACACCGGCGACGCCGAACCGGACCGCACCGCCTTCCGGGAGGCCCTCGCACCGACCCTGCCCGCGTACATGCTGCCGGACGCGGTGGACCGGGCGGACGCCTTCCCGGTCACCCGCAACGGCAAGGTGGACCGACGCGCCCTCGCCGCGAGGCCCCTCACCACGACCGCCGGGCCCGCGCCCGAACCGGCCGCCGACACGGCCGAGTCCGCCCTGGTGGACGCCTTCGCCGATGTGCTCGGCCTGCCCGCCGAAACCATCGGCGCCACCGGTGACTTCTTCGGTCTCGGCGGCCACTCGCTCGCCGCGATGCGGCTCGCCGCCCGGCTCCCCGGACCCCTCACCCTGCGCGACATCCTGGAATCGCCCACCCCCCGGGCCCTCGCCGCCCGGATCGCGGGCGGCGGCGCGGGCCGTGCGGAAGCGGCCGAAGGCGCGGACGGAACACTGACCGACCTCACGGCGGCTGCCGGGCTCAGCCCCGGGCCCGGCGCGGTCACCGTGGTCTGTGTGCCGTTCGCGGGCGGCGGGGCCGTCAGCTATCTGGCCTTCGCCAAGGCGCTGCACCGGGCGGGTCTGCCCGCCCGGGTCCTCGGCGTGGAGCCGGGCGGCGCCGGCGGCGGCGAACTGGCCGCCGCGATCGCCGCACGGTCCGGCGGCGCGCCGCTGGTCCTGCTCGGCCACTCGGCCGGCGCCGTCCGGGCGCTGAGCGCGGCACTGGCCCTGCGGGGTACCGGCAGCGAGCCCGCCCATGTGTTCGCGGTGGCCGCACTGCCCCAGCCGGACGGGGCCGCGGCGCCCGACCCGGACGAACCGCTGCGCCTCACCGACGGCGAGGTGACCCACTGGCTGGCGGCCCACACCGGTCTGGACATCGGCGAACTGGCCGAAGGGGAGCGGCGCCGCGTCATCGACGGGTTCCGCGCCGACGCCTCCGTCGCCGCCCGCTCCTGGCGCGATCTGTCCGCCCGCGGCGATGCCCGGCTGGACTGCCCGCTGACCGTGCTGCTCGCCGCCGACGATCCGCTGACGCGCGACCACGCCGAGCGCGTGCACGGCTGGGCGCGGTTCACCCGGAGCCTCGCGGTGGAGTTCTGCGGCGAGGGCGGCCACCACCTCAACGCGACACAGCCTCGGTTCCTCGCCGAGCAGATACGGAAGGCGGTCGGCCGGTGACGGCGCAGTGGGCCTACGAACTGGGGACGCCGGACGCCTTCGTCGAACTCCCGGGATTCGCACCCGGGTTCACCACCAGCGTGAAACTGGAGGGGCTGAATCCGGCGGGTTCGATCAAACTCAAGGCCGCCCGCGCCATGGTGGAGGCCGCCGAGGCGAAGGGCGTCCTGGGCCCCGGTACCCGGCTCATCGAGTCCACATCGGGGAACCTCGGCGTCGCGCTGGCCTCGGTGTGCGCCGCCAAGGGCTACCCCATCACCCTGGTGACCGACCCCAACGCCAACGAGCGCAGCATCCGCTTCATCCGGGCTCTCGGCGCCGAGGTGACGGTCGTCGGTGAACGCGACGCCATGGGCGGCTTCCTGCAGACCCGGATCGATCTGATCCACCGTCTGCTGGTGGACGACCCCAAGCTGGTCTGGCTCAACCAGTACGCGAATCCGGCCAATCCGGGCGCGCACCGGGACGGTACAGCGGCCGAGATCTTCACCCGCTTCGGCGAGCCCGACTGGCTCTTCGTGGGCACCGGCACCGGCGGCACCCTGATGGGCTGCGCCGAGTACGTACGCACCCATGGCGCGGCCACCCGGATCGTGGCGGTCGACACGGCCGGCTCGGTCACCTTCGGCGGGCCGCCCGCCCGGCGCTGGATCCCGGGTCTGGGGACCAGCCGCCGCCCGGAGATCTTCCAGGACGACGGCACCTTCGACAAGGTGCTGGTCGAGGAGCGCGACACCGTACGGATGTGCCGCCGGGTGGCCCGCGAGTACGGGCTGCTGCTCGGCGGCTCGTCCGGGACCGTGCTGGCCGCGGTGCAGGCGCTGCGGTCCACCGTCCCGGCCGGCAGCTCGGTCCTGGCCATCTCGCCCGATCTGGGGGACCGTTACCTCGAATCCGTCTACGACGACACCTGGGTACGGGAGCGCTTCGGCGTGGACGCGCTGCCCGCCCCCGAAGGGAGCAGCCCGTGGTGAGCAGCGCGGCCCCGCCGCTGACCTCCCGGCACCTGGTGGCGCTCGTGGTCGTCCGTGCGACGAGCTGTGCGGGGTTCTTCGCCGTACTGCCCTATCTGGGGCTGTGGCTGGTGGAAAGCCGCGGTCTCTCCGGCGCCGACGCCGGGCTTGTGGTCGGGGCGGCGATCCTGGCCAACCGGGCCGGGGGCGTGCTGATGGTGCCGCTGGTCCAGCGGATCGGGCTGAAGGCCTCGGTCGGCCTCGGCTATCTGGGCGCCGTCGCCGTGTTCACCCTGCTCGGCGCCGGGCTCTCGCTCCCGGTGGCCGGCTGGCTGGTGCTCGCCGCGCTGGCCGGGCTCTTCCTGGCGGCGGCGACCACGGCCATGAAGGCGCAGATCGCCGCCTTCGACGCGGGGCAGCGGCTGCGCGGATTCAGCTACCTCAACATGGCTGTCAACGCCGGTTCGGCCCTGGGGCCGCTGCTCGGCGGCCAGTTGCTGGAGTGGCACGCCGACCGGCTTCCGCTGGGCGCGGCGGCGCTCGACGCCGTGGCGCTGCTCGCGGTGCCCGCCCTGCCCGGCCGCTGGCGCGCGGCCGACCGCCCGGCCGGGGGAGGGGCACGTGAGAGGATCCTGCCCGGCCGCCGCTTCGCCGTCTTCTCGCTCCTGGTGTGCGGCACCTGGCTGGCGTACGCCCAGGTCTTCGACGTCCTGCCGACCTATCTGCACACCACCGTGAGCACCGGCCGGATCGGCCTGGTCTTCACGGTCAACGCCATTCTCGTCATCGTGCTCCAGGTGCCGGTCTCCGCCCTGTCGCGGCGCGTCCTCGCCCACCGGCGCGGCGGGTTCGGCCCGCTGTGCTGCGCGGCGAACGTGGTGCTCGCCGCAGCCGTGCTGCTGTTCGCCGCGGGGCGCTTCGGCGGCCTGGGCCTGGTGCTGGCCGCGATGGTGGTCTTCACCCTCTCGGAGCTCGTCTGGAGCCCGCTGTACGACGTCGAGGTCAGCGAGCGCAGGGGCGGTCTCTCCGCCACCGCCGCCTACGCGGTCGCCGGGGTCGCCTGGGGCGCCGCCGAGTCGGCCGGTGCGTGGCTCGGGCTGCTGCTGGTGGCAGGGGACGGCGGCGGCCACCAGGGGTGGCTGCTGCCCTCGATGCCGTACTGGGCCGCCGCCGCGCTTGCGCTCGTCACGGGGGCCGCGCTGCTGCGGGGGCGCGAGCGCCCCCGGGAACCGGATGAACACCGCGAGAACACAGGGAGTACTGATGAGGTGGATCTGCCTGCTCGGGCCTAGCCCCGGCGGAGCCAGGGCGGCCACGCTGCACGGCCGCGAGCTGGTGGTGCTGGTGCCGCCCGGTGTGGCGGTGCCCGCCGAGGTCGCCCGGCACGCGAGCCGGGTCGTCTTCGGCGGGATCACCCGGTACGAGGAGGCCCGGGAGACCGTGGACCGGCTCACCGCCGAACTCGGCCCGCCCGAACTGCTGCTGAGCTTCACCGAGTACGCGCAGGAGACCTGTGCGCGGATAGCCACGGAGCTGGGTCTGCCCTCGGTGTCGCCGCAGGCTGCGGCGATGACGCGGGACAAGGCCCGGATGCGCCACGCGCTGGCCTGCACCCCGTACGCCTGGCCTTATGTCACGGGCACGGCCCGGGAGGTGGCGGACGCGGTCACCGCGAGCCCGGAGGGGACCGCCTGGATCGTCAAGCCGGTGGACGGGGCCGGCAGCGGAGGGGTGGCGGCGCTGGGCTCCCGTGCGGCGGTGGCCGACTGGCTCGGCGGCGCCGACGGCACCCAGCTGTACATCGCGGAACACGAGGCGGGCGGGCCCGAGTTCAGTGTCGAGGCGGTCAGCGCGGCGGGGGAGCACACCATCCTCGCCGTCACCGCGAAGCAGACCACCGGCAGCCCCGGCTTCGTGGAGACCGGCCATGTCGTCCCGGCGCCCCTGGACGACCGGGAGACCGGCCTGCTGCACACGGCGGTCCGGTGTGTCCTGGACACCCTCGGTATCGAGTTCGGCGCCAGCCACACCGAGGTGCGGCTCGACCCCGGGCACGGCCCGGTCGTCATCGAGACCCACACCCGGGTCGGCGGCGACTGCATCCCCGAACTGGTCGAACTCGCCACGGGAGCCGACCAGTACGAGCGGTCCGTGGCCGCACTGCTCGGCACAGCACCGGCCCTGACGGCGGAGCCCGCGGCGGGCGCCGCGGCCATCGCCTTCGTGGTGCCGCCGGTGCCCGGACGGCTCAGGGGACTGGTCACCGGAGCCGCGGAGGGCGTCGTGCGCTGGGAGTTCGAGCACGGCATCGGTGCGGACATCGCCCCGGTGCGCAGTTCGGCGGACCGGCTCGGGTACGTCCTGGTCTCCGGAGCGGGCCCCGCCGAGGCCGCCGAGCGTGCCGCCAAGGCCGTCGCGGCCGTGGACGTGGTGGTGGACGACCGGGTCTGAACCGCCCCCACCCACGACTGACGCGCGGAGTGCCCCCCCCCCGGGCCAGGCCGGGTGGCGGGCCCCCCCCCCAGACTTAGCCCCGCGAGACCCCGCGGGGTTTTTAGTTG
>NZ_JBHYWP010000059.1:17557-49616 GCF_042751845.1 Streptomyces sp. NPDC059398
ACCCACGACTGACGCGCTCTGTCCCGCCGGCGGGACAGAGCGCGTTGCCGTGCGCCCCTCAGCTCCTTGCCCGCTCGAACACCGGCTGGTTATTCTCGTCGAACCGTTCGAGGGAGTTGAGCCGGACCTGAATTCGTCCGAGCCGCCCACCGGGCCCCGTCCGGAAAAGCCGAGTGTGCTGTGATCGGCGCTTCCTTCGATTTTCCCCTCGAAACGTTCTATGTATCCGTGCTTGCGTCTGTGCAGGGAGATCACCCATGTCCGTCACCCCGCCTGATTCCACAGGCAAGAGCCGTCCCTACACCGGAGCCGAATACCTGGAAAGCATTCGGGACGGACGCGAGGTGTGGATATACGGCGAGCGCGTCGACGACATCACCACCCACCCGGCATTCCGCAACAACGCCCGTATGGTGGCCCGTCTCTACGACGCCCTGCACGACCCGCAGAAGAACGCGGAACTCGTCGTGCCCACCGATACCGGAAGCACCGGATTCACCCACCCGTACTACCGGGTCCCCCGGTCGTCCGAAGACCTTCAGGCGAGTGTCGACGCGATGACGGCCTGGGCGCGTATGACCTACGGCTGGATGGGCCGGACCCCCGATTTCAAGGCCGCCTTCCTCGCCACGCTCGGCTCCAACACCGAGCGCTACGGCCCCTATGCGGCCAACGCCGAGCACTGGTACCGCGAGGCCCAGGAGAAGGTCCTCTTCGTCGGCCACGCCATCGTCAACCCGCCCATCGACCGGGACCGCGGCATCGAGGAGGTCAAGGACGTCTATCTGACGGTGGACGAGGAGACCGAAGCCGGCCTGGTGGTCTCGGGCGCCAAGGTCGTCGGCACCAGCGCCGCGCTCACCCAGTACATCTTCGTCGGCAACTACGGCATGGTGCCCGCGGGCGCCAAGGAGTTCTCGGCGTACTTCATCGTGCCGACCAACGCACCCGGACTGAAGATCATCTCCCGTGCCTCGTACGAGTTCTCGGCCGCTGTCACCGGCAGCCCCTTCGACCAGCCGCTGAGCAGCCGGATGGACGAGAACGACGGCATCATGGTCTTCGACCGCGTACTCGTGCCGTGGGAGAACGTCTTCTGCTACGACGTCGACAAGGCCAACGACTTCTTCCACGGATCCGGTTTCTACTTCCGTTCCATGCTGCACGGCTGTGTACGTCTCGGGGTCAAACTCGACTTTCTCACCGGGCTGCTCGCCAAGGGCCTCGACGCCACAGGCGCCATCGAGTTCCGCGGAGTGCAGACGAGGCTCGGGGAAGTCCTTTCCTACCGGCACACCCTCTGGGCGCTCGTCGACTCCATGGTCCGCAATCCCACCCACTGGCCGGACGGCACCGTGGTGCCCAACACCGAAAGCGCCCTCGCCTACCGGGTGTTCGCATCCACGGTCTATCCCAAGGTGAAGGAGATATTCCTGCGCGACCTGGGAAGCGCGCTTGTCTACAGCAACTCGCATGCGAACGACTGGGGCGTCGAGGAACTGCGGCCCTATCTCGACACCTATGTGCGCGGCCGGAACGGAATGCCGGCGGTCGAGCGTGTCAAGCTGATGAAGCTGATCTGGGACGCCGTGGGAAGTGAATTCGGCGGCCGGTGGGAACTGTACGAAATGAACTACGCCGGCAGCCACGAGAACATCCGGATCGAGGCACTCAAGCGGTACCAGGCCACCGGCGGGTTCGCCCACTGCACCGAGCTGGTCGAGCAGTGTCTCTCGGACTACGACGTCAACGGCTGGACCTCCCAGGACCTGGCCGGCCCCGAGGACGTCAGCGTCATCGGCGGACACCCCGAGGCACCCGCGGCGAAGCCTTGACCGCCGACGGCCCGGGGCAGGTGCTGCGCGAGGTCATGGGGGAGTTCGTCACCGGTGTCTGCGTGGCGAGCACCTGGGCCGCCGAGGGCCACGACGCCATCGTCGTCAACTCCCTCACCTCCGTCTCGCTCGATCCGCCCCTGGTCTCCGTCTGCCTGCGCGAGGACTCCACCTTTCTGCGTGAGCTGCGGTCGGCGGGCGTCTGGGCGGTGTCCATCCTCCCGGAGTCGCGGCACGCGCTCGCCCGTGCGCTCACCGCCCCCGCCACCCGCCGCCCGCGCCCCCAGGACGCCGCCGAGTGGACACCGGGGGACCGCACGGGCTGCCTCACCCTGGCGGACGCCCCCGGGGTCATCGAATGCGAGAACTACCGCCAGGTGGCGCTGGGCGACCACGTTCTCGTCGTGGGCCGGGTGGTGGGCCTGCTGCGCCGTCCGGTCATGCCTCTCGTCTTCCACCGAGGCTCCTTCTCTCTGCCCCTTGCCTGAAAGGCGAACCGTTCATGACGATTTCAACCGAGCCCCTCCGCCCCACAGGTGACGACGCCGCGAACGGCGCGCTGCCGGAGCTGGACGGCCGCACCCTGACCCTGGACGACGTGGTCCGGGCCGGCGGCTCCGCCGGCTCCGCGTTCCGGGTCAGCGAGGACGCGGCGAAGCAGCTGGCGCACTCCCGCGGGCTCAAGCTCGACCTGATCGCGAACCGCAAGCCGATCTACGGGGTGACGACCGGCTTCGGCGACAGCGTCACCCGCCAGATATCCCCGGAGAAGGCCGCCGAGCTCCAGCGGAACATGATCCGTTACCACCTCAACGGCACCGGCCCCAAGGCCCCCGACGCCGTCGTCAGGGCCACGCTGCTGATCCGCGCCAACTGCCTGGCCCGCGGCAACTCGGGCGTCAACCCCGTCGTCATCGACCGGCTGCTCGACCTGATCCGCCACGACATCCTGCCGGAGGTCCCCATCCGCGGGTCGGTCGGCGCGAGCGGGGACCTGGTGCCGCTCTGCTACGTGGCGTCCGCGCTGATCGGCGAGGGCGACGTCAGCTACCGCGGCGAGAGCCGCCCGGTCGCCGACGTCTTCGCCGAACTGGGCATCGAGCCCCTCGTACCGGAGGCCAAGGACGGCCTCGGTCTCATCAACGGCACCTCCTACAGCTCCGCGTGGTCGGTACTTGCCATCGCCGAGGCCGAGCGGCTGGCGCGGGTCGCGGACATCTGCACCGCCCTGGCCAGCGAGGCGCTGCTCGGCAACCGCGGCCACTTCGACGCGTTCATCCACGCCCAGAAGCCGCACCCCGGCCAGACCGCCAGCGCCCGGCAGATCAGCGGACTCCTCGACGGCTCGCGGCTCGCGCTCTCGCACGGCCAGGTCGTCGACCTCAACCAGGAGCTGGACGACCGCGGTTACCAGCAGCTGCGGCGCAGCATCCAGGACCGCTACTCGATCCGCTGCGCCCCGCATGTCAACGGCGTCCTGCGCGACACCCTCGACTGGTCCAGGCGGTGGGTGGAGACCGAGATCAACTCCTCCAACGACAACCCGCTGTTCGACCTGGAGACCAACAGCGTGCACAGCGGGGGCAACTTCTACGGCGGCCATGTCGTACAGGCGATGGACTCGCTCAAGGTCGCGGTGGCCAACATCGCCGACCTGCTGGACCGCCAGCTGGAACTGGTGGTGGACGAGAAGTTCAACAACGGCCTGACCCCCAACCTCATTCCGCGCTTCGCCGACGACGAGTGGCAGGCCGGCCTGCACCACGGGTTCAAGGGCATGCAGATCGCCTCGTCCGCGGTCACCGCCGAGGCGCTGAAGTCGTCCAACCCGGTGAGCGTCTTCTCCCGTTCCACCGAGGCGCACAACCAGGACAAGGTCAGCATGGCCCCGATCGCGGCCCGCGACGCCTTCGCCATCACCGGGCTCGTCGGCGAGGTCGCCGCGATCCACCTGCTCGCCGCCTGCCAGGCGCTCGACCTGCGCGGCCCCGAGAACATGGCGCCGCGGACCCGCGCGGTCCACCGCCTGGTCCGTCAGCACGCCCCCTTCGTGGACCGGGACCGCCGTATGGACGGCGACATCACCGCGGTCATGGGGCTCATCACCGACGGCTCCCTGATCGAGGCCGCCGACGCAGCGGAGGAGTTCTGATCATGCCGCTCAGCCCAGGCACCCTGCTCGACGCGGATGCCCGGCGGAAGCTGGCGGGCCTGCCCGGGCTCGGCGGCGGGAACGTCTGGCACACCGCAGCCCGGCTCAGCCCCTGGCCCGACCTGCCCGCCGTCGTCGCGGACCGGCCGCTGGTCAACGCGGACGGCGAGCTCCAGAGCGAGTTCAGCCTCCGGCAGCTCGACGAGCTGTCCCGGGTCTGGTCCGCCTGGTACCTCGACCAGGGGGTACGGCCCCGCGACCGGGTCGCCGTCTACCTCAGCGACTCCTTCGAGGACCAGCTCCACCTGGCCGCGCTGGCCCAGATCGGGGCCATCGCACTGGTCATCAACGGCCGCATGGAGGCCGACACCGCGCTGCGGCTGATGGCCAGGACCGGGCCGGTCGGCCTGTACACCGACGAGACCCACCGGGGCGCGCTGGCCGGCCGGGAGCGTACCGCCGGAGTCCGCTGGACCCGCACCCGCGCCGACGCGGCGGTGCTGGGCCACTGCACCCTGCCGGACGCGGCCCGCTTCCACCACGCACCGGACGACCCGGTGATGCTCTGCCACTCGTCCGGCACCACGGGCGACCCCAAGCCCGTCATCCACGCCCACTGGCAGAGCGTCGCCGGGGTCTGCCACCGGCTCACCGGCCATGCCGAGCCGCCGACGTCCGTCCTGCTGTCGGCCGCCCCGCACTCGCACGCCGGAGCCACCGCCTTCACCTTCTACGCCCTGCTGGCCGGACTGCCGCTGATCGCGGTGGACGACCCCAGCGGCCCCGGAGTGGCGCGGGCGGTACGGACCCACCGGCCCACCACCGTCCTCGCGTTCAACCAGACCCACTCCGCCCTGGCGACCATGGAGCTGGACCCCGCGGACTTCGCTTCGGTGGCCTACTGGATCAACATGGGCGACGCCGCCCACGACGCGCACATCCGCAGGCTCATCCGGCTCGGCCACCACCGGGTGGACGGAGAGCTGGTGGCGGGCTCCGGATTCGGCGACGGCCTCGGCTCGTCCGAACTGGGCTGGGCGGCCCTGCGCCGTACCATCACCGCGCAGACCCCGCCCAGCCCCCGCCTCCTGGGCCGCCCCGAGGAGTGCGCGGAGGTCGTGGTCCTCCGCGAGGACGGCGCCGCCGCCGCACCCGGCGAGGTCGGGATGCTCGGCGTACGCAGCGAGACCGTGGCACCCGGCTACTGGAACGACCACGACACGAACTACCGCAGCAGGCTGGCCGGTTACTGGCTCTCCGGGGACCTGGCCTACCGCACGGCCGACGGCGACTTCTACCACGCGGACCGGATCGTGGACGCCATCCACACCCCCGGCGGGACCGGCTACTCGGTCCTCATGGAGGAGACGCTCCTGCTCCAGCTGCCCGAGGTCGCCGACTGCGCTGTGGTCGCGGGCGGAGCCGGGGGCGTGACGCTGCCCGTCGCCCTCGTACGGCTGCGCGGCGAAGCCGACCCCGGCGACCTGCTGCGCAGGGCCAACAAGGCGCTCGCCGATATCGGACAGCCCCCGCTGGCCCTGCTGGAGACCGCCCGTGACGCGTCGGACATCCCGGTGGGCTCCACCGGCAAGGTCCTCAAGCGTCTGCTGCGCGAACGCTACGGCGATCTTCGCGGCCACATCGAAACCCACCCGACCGGCGTGGCGGCAGAGCTGCCCGTCCCCCACTCCTGAGAGAGCGGCGATGAGTTCAGATCTGCCCGGCATCGGGGACTGGCACAGCTTCGCGGAGCTGCGGCTGCTGCAGGACCGGCTCCTCCCGGCCGTACTGGAGCGTGCCTCCCGTTCGCCCTTCTACCGCGGCCGGCCGGCCGCGGAGCAGTCAGCGGGACTCGCGGAGCGGGCCCTGACCACCAAGTCCGACCTGCGCGACAGCTACCCGTTCGGGATGCTGGCCGTGGACCGCGACCAGCTCGCCACCTACCACGAGTCCAGCGGCTCCACCGGAACACCGACCCCGTCGTACTACACCGAGCGCGAGTGGGTGGACCTCGCCGAGCGCTTCGCCCGCAAGTCGGTGCCGATGTCGTCGGCGGACACCCTGCTGGTCCGTATCCCGTACGCGCTCGTGATCGCCGGTCATCTGGCCCACCAGGCCGGGCTGATGAAGGGCGCCACGGTGATCGCGGGTGACTGCCGCACGATGGCGGCGCCCTACTCACGGATCATCCGGGTACTGCACGACCTGGGCGTCAGCCTCACCTGGTCGACCGCGAGCGAGTGCCTGGTCTGGGCCGCCGGGGCGCGGCTCGCGGGATACGACCCGGGCCGGGACTTCCCCGCCCTGCGCGCGCTGTACGTCGGCGGCGAACCCCTCAGCGGGGCCCGCCGCGACCGGATCACCGAACTCTGGAACGCGCCCGTCGTCGAGGAGTACGGCTGCACCGAGGTCGGCACCATGGCGGGCACCTGCCCGCACGGCCGGATGCACTTCTGGGCCGACCGGGTGCTGCCCGAGATCCTCGACCCGGACACCGGTGAGGTGACCCGCGAGGGGACCGGCCGGCTGGTCATCACCCCGCTCCACCGCGAGGCCATGCCGCTGCTCCGCTACAACCTGGAGGACCAGGTCGAGCTGCGCCACGAGGAGTGCCCGTGCGGCTGGTACCTGCCGACGGTCCGGGTGCTCGGCCGGGTCGCGCACGGCCTCACGGTCGCCGGCCGGGGCGTCTCGCCGCTGCAGGTGGAGGAGGCGGTCTTCCGGCTGCCCGCCGAGTACGGCGTGCTGTTCTGGCGCGGCCGTGCGGAGCCCGGGCTGCTGCGGGTGCAGCTGGAGGTGGCCGACGCGTACGCGGGGGACGCCTGCGCCGAAGCGGCCCGGCATCTGAAGGAAGTGCTCGACGTACCCGCCGAGGTGACCGCGCTGCCGCCCGGCAGCCTCGTCCCGGAGCCCCTGCTCCTGGGCCGCCTCGACGCGATGAAGCCCCGCAAGCTCTTCGGGCCCGACGAGGACTGGGACGCGGCCGTACTGGCCGGCTGACCGCACGTCACCCGCAGACCACCGCACACCCCTATCACTGGGCACAGCACAGGAGTTGATCGGCAGGATGGACGAGAAGGAGTTCTCCGGCAAGGTGGCACTGGTCACCGGGGCCGGTGGCGGCATCGGCCGCGCGGTCGCCCAGGTCCTGGCGGAGGCCGGGGCCCGGGTCGTCGCGGTGGACCTGGACGGTACGGCCGCCGAGGAGCTGGCCACCGATCTGCGGGCGGCCGGCGGCAGCGTCGTGGCCGTGGCCGCCGACGTCTCCGACAGCGCGGCCGCCACCGCCGCCGTGGCCACCGCGGCCGAGCACTTCGGCCCGGTGGACCACCTGGTCAACGTGGCGGGGGTGCTCAGACTCGGCCCGGTGGCCACCCTGAGCGACGAGGACTGGCGGGCCACCTTCGCGGTCAACACCGACGGCGTCTTCTACATGTCACGGGCCGCGGCCCGGGTGATGCGGGAGCGCGGATCCGGGGCGATCGTCACGGTGGCCTCCAACGCGGCCAGGGTGCCCCGTTCGCACATGGCCGCCTACGCCGCCTCCAAGGCCGCTTCGGCGTCGTTCACCAAATCGCTCGGCCTGGAGCTGGCCCCGTTCGGGATCCGCTGCAATGTGGTGAACCCCGGCTCCACGGACACCCCCATGCTGCGCGGCATGGGCACCAACCGCGACGGGTTCGGGGCCACGATCGCCGGAGCCCCGGAGAGCTACCGGGTCGGCATCCCCCTGGGGCGCGTCGCCACGCCGGTGGATGTCGCCGGAGCGGTGTCGTTCCTGCTCTCCGAGCGGGCCGCGCAGATCACCCTGCACGAACTGTGCGTCGACGGCGGCGCGGCCCTCGGCGCGTAGCACACCCGGCCAGCAGCGGAAGCGACAGAGCACAGAACAGAAACGAGGAGAGGGACAGCATGGGCATCCCGGACATCACCGCCTACCCGATGCCTGCGGCGGACGGACTGCCGGACAACACCGCACCGTGGGTTCCCGACCCGGCCCGCACCGTCCTGCTCATCCACGACATGCAGCGCTACTTCGTCGAGGCGTTCCCGGCCGGCCGCTCGCCCGCGAGCGAGCTGACGGCGAACATCGTCAGACTCCGTACGCGCTGCGCCGAACTGGGTGTGCCCGTCTGCTACACCGCGCAGCCGGGCGACATGACGGCCGGCCAGCGTGGCCTGCTCCAGGACTTCTGGGGCGGCGGCATGACGGCGGAGGCCGAACAGCGCGCGATCGTGCCGGAGCTCGCCCCGGAGCTGGGCGACCACATCCTGACCAAGTGGCGCTACAGCGCCTTCCAGCGCACCCGCCTCCTCGACATCCTCCGGGAGCAGGGCCGCGACCAGCTCGTCATCTGCGGGGTCTACGCGCACGTCGGCTGTCTGACGACGGCCAACGACGCCCTGGCGTACGACATCCAGTCCTTCCTGGTCGCCGACGCCGTCGCCGACTTCAACGCCGACTACCACGCACAGGCGCTGCGCTACGCGGCGGAGCGCTGCTCCGTGGTCCTGCCGGCCGACGCGGTGCTCGCGGCGCTCTCCAAGGAGGCGGTGACACCTTGACCGCGTCCGTGGCCGGCGCCCCGGCGGAGTTCCAGGACCGGCGGCCCTTCGCCCTGCTGTCCCGGCCCTCGACGACCCCCGCGGGGCAGCTGGAACTGCTGCGCGGGCCGGTGTCCGTACTCAGCGGTCTCGACGCGCTGCCGGCGCCCGGTGCGGACAGCGGGCCGGTCCTCGTTCTGCTGCCGTACCGCGCGGCGGCCGAGCGCGGGATGGAGTGCCACGACGACGGCGCGCCCATCCTGGCCATGGACGTCACCGAGCAGAGCACGATCCCGGAGTCCGCTCTCGGACGGTACGGCCCGGAGGTGCCCCTGCGGCTGCGCGACGGCGGATTCGACATCGCCGACGACCGCTACGAGGACATCGTCCGCACCGTACTCAACCGCGAGATCGGCACCGGCGAGGGCTGCAACTTCGTCATCAGCCGCACCTTCACCGGGACCCTGGAGAGCTACACCCTCGACTCCGCGCTCGCCCTCTTCCGCCGGCTGGTCGAGCGGGAACGGGGCGCCTACTGGACGTTCCTGGTGCACACCGGCGACCGGACCTTCGTGGGCGCGTCGCCGGAACGCCACATCACCCTCGACGACGGCACGGCGGCCATGAACCCGATCAGCGGCACCTACCGCTACCCGCCGGAGGGCCCCACGCCGGAATCGGTGCTGGAGTTCCTGGGCGACGGCAAGGAGACCGACGAACTCACCATGGTGCTCGACGAGGAGCTCAAGGTGATGGGCGGCATCTGCGACCGGGGCGCCCGCGCCGTGGGACCGCTGCTGAAGGAGATGGGGCACCTCGCCCACACCGAGTACTTCATCGTCGGCCGCACCTCGCTCGACCCGGCCGAGATACTGCGGCGCAGCCTCTTCGCGCCCACCGTCGTGGGGAGCCCGCTGGCCAACGCCTTCCGGGTGGTGCGCAGATACGAGCGGACCGGCCGCGGCTACTACAGCGGGGTGATCGCCCTGCTCGGCAGGGACGGCCGGGGGCGGCCCTCGCTCGACTCCGCGATCCTCATCCGTACCGCGGAGATCAGCGCGGCGGGATCGGTGCGGATCGGGGTCGGCGCGACCCTGGTGCGCCACTCGGACCCGGCGGCGGAGGTGGCGGAGACCCGGGCGAAGGCCCAGGGCCTGCTGTCGGCGATGGGGCACACACCGCGGCGCCCCCGGCCCGCCACCGAACCGCTGCTGGGGCGGCACCCGGAGATCCGGGCGGCCCTGGAGAGCCGCAACACCGGTCTCGGCCGGTTCTGGTTCACCGACGAGGAAGCCCGCACCGCGCTGCGCCCCGCACTGGCCGGTCGCAGCGTCCTCGTGATCGACGCCGAGGACAGCTTCACCACCATGCTCGGACACCAACTCGCCTCCGTGGGGCTTGAGGTGACGCTCCGTTCGTATGCCGACGAGCTGTCCCCCGAGGACTTCGACCTGGTGGTGCTCGGCCCCGGTCCCGGCGACCCCCTCGCGGCCCGCGACCCGAGGATCGGCCGGCTGCGGGAGATCGGCGCGCGACTGCTCGCCGGCCGTACCCCCTTCCTTGCGGTCTGCCTCGGACACCAGGTCCTCAGCTCCCTGCTCGGCCTGCGTGTCGTCCGCCGCGCCCGCCCCAACCAGGGCGTCCAGCGCAGGATCGACCTGTTCGGCGGCGCGGAGCGGGTCGGCTTCTACAACACGTTCGTCGCGCTCAGCGACGCGGACCGCTTCGAGCATCCGCACAGCCCCGCCAAGATCGATGTCAGCCGGGACGCCGGTACGTGCGAAGTGCACGCCCTGCGCGGCCCCGGATTCTGCTCGCTGCAGTTCCACGCCGAGTCCGTGCTCACCGAGCACGGGCCGCACCTCATCGGTGATCTGCTCACCTCGCTGCTCGGGGACGCCGGTTCCCGCCAGCTCACCCAACGTTCGGAGTAGGAACATGGTCATAGTGATGTCGTCGGACGCCGCGCCCGAGGACGTGGCCGCCGTGCTGGCCCGGGTGAACGACGCCGGGGTCCGCTCCTACATCAGCAGAGGACGCGACCACCTCCTGATCGCGGCCGTGGACGACGGGGCAGCCACCGCACCAGCGGCGGACGTCCTGCGCGCCCTGCCGGGGGTGCGGGCGGTGACCGCGCACCCCACGCCGTACCCGCTGGTCAGCCGGGACAGCCTGGCCGAGCGTTCCGTGGTGGAGGTGGGCGGGGTCCCCATCGGGGCCGGCACCTTCACACTGATCGCGGGGCCCTGCGCCGTGGAGACCGAGGAGCAGACCCGGGCCGCCGCCCGGATGGCACTGACGGCGGGCGCCGCGCTGCTGCGCGGCGGCGCGTACAAACCCCGTACCTCGCCCTACGACTTCAGGGGCCTGGGCGAGGACGGCCTGCGGATCCTCGCCGACGTGCGCGCGGAGACGGGACTGCCGGTGATCACCGAGGTGATGGACCCGCGGGACGCCGAAACCGTCGCGCGCTACGCCGACATGCTCCAGATCGGGACCCGCAGCATGCAGAGCTTCCCGCTGCTCGAAGCGGCGGCGGACACCGGGAAGCCGGTGCTGCTCAAGCGGGGGATGAGCGCCACGGTCGAGGAGTGGCTGCTGGCGGCCGAGTACATCGCCCACCGCGGCAACCTCGGCGTGGTGCTCTGCGAACGCGGGATTCGTACCTATGAGCGGGCCACGCGCAATACTCTGGACCTCTCGGCTGTGCCGGTGGCCCAGCAGCTGTCGCATCTGCCGGTCATCGTCGACCCCTCGCACGCGGGGGGACGCGCGGGTCTGGTCGTACCGCTGGTCCGTGCGGGGGTCGCCGTGGGGGCCGACGGAGCCATGGTCGACGTCCATCCGACACCCGAGGCCGCGCTCTGCGACGGGCCGCAGGCGCTCGGCGACACCGACCTGAAGGAGCTCGGCGAGACCGTACGAGAATGGGCCCCGCTGGCCGGCCGGCTCACCCTGTGCGCACCCCCGAACCCGTCGCTCCCGCTGATGTCCTGACCGGTCGCCGGCCGCCGAACACAAGGAGGAACGTTGCTGTCCAGAAGTGCTGACCTGTGTGTGGTCGGGGCGGGGCCGAGAGGGATATCGGTCGTGGAGCGGATGTGTGCCAACGCCCCCGTGCTCGGCGCCCCCGGCGACCGGGTGACCATCCACCTCGTCGACTCCCGGCACGGCGGCGGCGGTCAGGTGTGGCGCACCGATCAGCCGGCCGAACTCCTCATGAACACGGTCGCGTCCCAGGTCTCCATGTTCATGGACGACAGCGTGGAGGGCGAGGGCCCGGTGGTGAACGGGCCGAGTCTGCACGAGTGGGCGCGCGCCCTGGACGGTGCGCGGCAGCCGGGCCGCTACCCGGAACAGGTGCTGGCCGAGGCGGCGACGCTGGGCCCGGACTCCTACGCCTCCCGGTCCCTGTACGGCCACTACGTGGACTGGGCGCTGGCCCGGGTCCGCGCCGGGCTCCCGGACTCCGTCGAAGTCGTGCTGCACCGCGCGGTCGCGGTGGCCCTGGACGACGACGGCGACGGGACGCAGACCCTGCGCCTGGACGACGGCACCAGCCTGAGCGGTCTGACCGCCGTGGTCCTCGCCCAGGGGCACGTGGGGATGGAGCTCACCCCCGACGAGAAGGACCTGTCGGTCTTCGCGCACGAGCACGGCCTCGGCTACTTTCCGCCGGGCAACCCCGCCGACACCCCCGAGGACTCCATCAGACCCGGTGAGTCGGTGGCGCTGCGCGGGCTCGGGCTGAACTTCTTCGACCACATGGCGATGCTCACGGCCGGCCGCGGCGGCCGTTTCGAACGGGTCGGCGGACGCCTGGTCTACCGGCCGTCGGGAGCCGAACCGGTGCTCTACGCGGGATCACGGCGCGGCGTCCCGTACCACGCACGCGGCGAGAACCAGAAGGGACCGGCAGTCCGTCACCAGCCGGTCTTCCTCACCCCGCAGGCCGTACGCGCACTGCAGGCCGAGAGCGCGGCGGGGCGCCGGCTCCGGTTCCGTCGCGACATCTGGCCGATCGTCTCGCGGGAGGTGCGCCTGGTCTACTACCGCACCCTGCTCGCCGAACGTGACGGCGCCGCGGCCGCCGACGCCTTCGCCGGGGTCTTCACCGTCCTCTCAGCGGGCGAAGGCGACGAGGCCGAGTGCGCGCTCCTCGACCGCTACGACGTGGCCCGGCAGCTGCGCTGGGACTGGGACCGGGTGATCCGGCCGTACGGAACCCGGACCTTCAGCGGGCCCGACGACTACCGGGCATGGCTGCTCGGCTATCTCCGCAGCGACCTCCGCGAGGCCGCCCGCGGCAACGTACGCGGCCCCCTCAAGGCCGCGCTCGACGTGCTGCGCGACCTGCGCAACGAGATACGGCTGATAGTGGACCACGGCGGGATCACCGGCAGTTCGTACCGCAGCGACCTCCAGGAGTGGTACACACCGCTCAACGCGTTCCTCTCCATCGGCCCCCCGGCGAGCCGGATCGAGGAGATGATCGCGCTGGTCGAGGCGGGCGTACTGACCCTGCTCGGTCCGGGCTTCCGGGTGCTGCCCGACGCCTCGGGCAAGTGTTTCCAGGTCGAGTCGACGGCCGTCCCGGGCCCCGCCGTCCAGGTCACCAGCCTGGTGGAGGCGAGGCTGCCCGAGGTCGACATCCGCAGGACCACCGATCCGCTGCTGCGCCATCTGCTGGGCACCGGGCAGTGTTCGGCGTACGGACTGGCCGACGAGAGCGGCCCCGAATACCGCACCGGCGGCCTCGCCGTCACCCGGCGGCCCTACCACGTGGTGGACGCCGAAGGCAGGGCACACCCCCGGCGCTTCGCGTTCGGTGTGCCGACCGAGACCGTGCACTGGGTGACAGCGGCCGGGATCAGACCGGGGGTCAACTCGGTGATCCTCAGCGACGCCGACATCATCGCGCGTGCGGCGCTGCGGGCGGCTCCGGAGCCCGCCAGGGACGCCGTCCCGGCAGGCTCCCAGTGAGCCGGCCCTCAGGTGACCCGGCCTTCAGCGAGCCGGCCTCAGTGAGCCAGCTGGGGAAGCCGCTCCGCGTTGCGCGTACGCACCGAATCGGGGAGCCGCGCGACGAGTTCGGCGATGGTGACCGAGCGCAGCGAGGCGCGGCAGGCTTCGTCGGCCTGGCTCATCACGGTGCTCACCATGCAGGTGCGCCGGCACTCCTCGGGGGAGGAGGCGCCGGTGCCGCGCTGCCGGATCTCCTGGCAGATGAAGGGGGCCGCGGTGCCCTCGATGGCCTCCACCACATCCAGGGTGGTGATCGACTCGGGGGTGCGGGCCAGCCGGTAGCCGCCCTTCGGGCCGGAGTTGGCGTACAGCACGCCCGCTCTGGTCATCGCCTGGAGGTGTTTGGAGAGATATGCCTCGGGCAGGCCGAAGTGCCCGGCCAGCGCATCGCGGCGCATCAGCCCGCCGGGCGGCACCTGCGCGAGCAGCATGGCACAGTGCAGACCCCACTCCACGCCTTGTGACAGCTTCATGCGGACAGTCTAGTCATGCAATATCCGGAATACCCACAAACTTTCTGCGCCCTGGGGCAGGGGACGCCGAGGGCCGGGGCACGGGGCCCGGGGGACGGGCCCTGGAAATGGGGACCGAGAGAGGGAGCCCGGACACGGGCTCCGGAGCACGGGAGAAGGACGAGCGATGAACCACACGCCCGAGACGGCCGCGTTCCTGGACACCGGCCTGCTGACGCCGGTGCGGGCGGGGACCCCCGTCGAGGCCGAGACCGCCGACATCGCCTGGCTCCAGGCCCTGCTGGACGCCGAGGCCGGGCTGGTCAGGGCCCAGGCGGAGCTGGGCCTTGTGCCCGGCACGGCGGCCGGGACGATCAGCAGGCTGGCCGACGCCTCCCGGCTCGGCCTGCGCGAACTCGCGGTCCGCACCAGGGGCGCGGCCAACCCGGTGGTAGCCGTGGTGGAGGCCTTCACCGCCGTGGTGAAGGCCGAGGACCCGGACGCCGCCGAGTATGTGCACCGGGGCTCCACCAGCCAGGACATCATGGACACCGCGGCCATGCTGGTGGGACAGCGGGCCGGCACACTGATCCACACCGACCTGCTGCGGACCGCCGATGCCCTGGCCGCGCTGGCCGGCCGTCACCGGGACACCCTGGTCGCGGGCCGCACGCTGGGCGCGCACGCCGTACCGACCACCTTCGGGCTGAAGGCGGCGGGCTGGCTGGACGGAGTGCTGAGGGCCGCCGACCGGCTCGGGGAGGTGCTCGGCTCCGGGCTGCCGGTCCAGCTGGGTGGCGCGGCGGGGACCCTGGCGGGCTACGTGGAGCAGGCCCGGATCCAGGAGGTGGCCGATCCGGTCGCGACCGCGCCCCGCCTCCTCGCCGCCTACGCGGCCGAACTGGGCCTGGCCGAGCCGCTGTTGCCCTGGCACACCACACGCGCCCCGCTCGTGGAGCTGAGCCAGGCACTGGTGCTCTGCACCGGGGCGCTGGACAAGGTGGCGGTGGACGTCCAGGTGCTCTCCCGTACGGAGATCGCCGAGGTGGCGGAGCCCGCGGCGCCCGGCCGTGGGGTCTCGTCCGCGATGCCCCACAAGCGCAACCCCGCCCTGGCCACGCTGATCCGTACCGCGGGCCTGCAAGTCCCCTCCCTGGCCCTGGTACCGGCCCAGGCGATGGCTGCGGAGGACGAGCGCCCGGCGGGCGCCTGGCACGCGGAGTGGCAGCCCCTGCGGGAGAGCCTGCGGCTCACCGGAGGCGCGGCGCACACCGCGGTCCAGCTGGTGGAGGGCCTGACGGTCTTCCCGGAGCGGATGCGGGCCAACCTCGGGCTCACCGCAGGTCTCGTGGTGTCCGAGCGGGTGGCCGCCGTCCTCACGCCCGCCCTGGGCAAGGCCGCCGCACGGGAGCTGCTGAACCGGACCGGGGCCGAGGCGGTACGCACCGGGCGGCCGCTGGCCGAGCTGCTCACCGGGGCGCCCGAGCTGGCCGGTGTGGCCGGGGCCGCGGAGGTGCTCGACCTGCTGGACCCCGCCCACTACACCGGCGCGGCCGGAGCGCTGGTCGACCGGGCGCTGGCGGCCTACCGCGCGCGGTAGGCCGGCCGGCCAGGGGGCAAGCCCGGCCGGCCAGGGGGTCGGCCCAGGAGGTCAGCCCACGGCTTCGCTCATCCGCCGGGTGATCTCCGCCAGGAGGGCGGGGGAGGTGCCGAAGTTGAGGCGTACGAAACCCTCGCCCTCCGGGCCGAAGGCGCGGCCGTCGTTGAGCAGGACCCGCGCCTTCTCGTGGAAGAACGTCCGCGGATCCGAGGGCAGGTCCAGGTCCCGGCAGTCCAGCCAGGCCAGATAGCTGGCCTCGGGCACCCGGTAGCCCACGCCGGCCGGCAACTGCTCCTTCAGCGCGAGGGCGTTGGCCGCCAGCACGGGGCGCAGCTCCGAGAGCCAGGAGTCGCCCTCCCGCCAGGCGGCGAGGGTGGCCGCCACCCCGAAGTTGTTCGGCTCGCCGTACAGATGGGACGGGGACGACAGCGCCTCACGCACCCCGCGCGGCCCGATGTGGCCGACGGCGCACCGGACCCCGGGCACGTTGAACGCCTTCGTGGCGGAGGTCAGCGTGACCGTACGCGCGGCCAGTTCGGGTCCGAGCGAGGCGAAGGGGATGTGCTGGTGCGGTTCGTGGACCAGCTCGGAGTGGATCTCGTCCGATACGACCAGCATGTCGTGGCGCAGCACGATCTCGGCCAGCGCCTCAAGCTCCGCCCTGCGCAGCACGTGTCCCGTCGGGTTGTGCGGACTGACGAGCAGCAGCACCCGGCACCCGGTGACCGCCACGTCCTCGGCGAGCCGGTCGGCCGAGAAGGCCCAGCCGTCCTCGTGCGGGACGTACGGCGCGGCCAGCAGCCGCCGGTCCATGGTCTCCAGGGTCCGCAGGAAGGGCGGATAGGTGGGGGTGTGCGCGGCGATCGTGTCGCCCGGCTGTGTCGTGACCATCAGTACGGCCTGGAGGGCCTGGTTGATGTCGGTGAACTCCCGCACCTCACCGGGGTCCAGGACCAGGCCGTACCGCTGCTCCATCCGTTCCGCCAGCGCCGCACGGAGCGGGTTGCGCCCGGGGTGCGCGTCCCAGGACGGGTATCCCAGGTCCTCGGAGACGCAGCGCAGCAGCGCGTCGCGCACCACCGGGGCCGGCGGGAAGTCCATCTCCGCGATCCAGGCGGGCAGCACGCCGGGTCCGGCCTCGCCCCACTTGGTGCCCGGCCGGCGGGACAGGACTTCGGCGTCGACATCATGGAACATCGGTGCACTCTCCTCTTGCTGGATGGGTGATGTTGCCTACAGCCAGTCCGTACCGTGTTCACAGCCAGTCCTTGACCGCGGCCAGGAAGCCGTCGAAGTCGTCCTGGTGGACGACGTGACCGCTCCGGGGTACGACGCGCACTCCGTAGTCGAGCGCACGCAGCTCCCGGGCCACGGGTGGCGGCACCATATGGCTGGGGTCGGCGAGCACCACCATGCCGGGTACCCCGGGCGGGCCCGGGTTCCGGCGCGGCAGTCCCTCGATGGCGTCCAGGGTGCGCGGATCCCACTGGGCCAGCGAGGCGACCTTCGCCTTGCGGGCCTCCGGCTCCCAGCGCACCATGGCCTCCTCCACCTGGGCGGGCGACCACTCCTTCTGACAGCGGAACTCGCGCAGGGTCGACTCCAGGGTCTCGTTCCAGGCCGGCTCCACGTACACCACGCGGCCCGGCTTGAGTCGTTCCCCGACGAGGGAGAGGAGCAGGCCGCCGAGCGAGTGGCCGATGGCGAGGTCGGGCCCGGCCGGTACCGACTCCACGAGTGCGTCCGCAAGGTCCTGAAGGGTGTACCGGTCGAGCCGGGGGGCCCGCCCGTGGCCCGGGAGATCGGGGGCCAGAACGCGGTAGCCGCGCTCGGCGAGCGCCGGTGCCACCCGCCACCAGCTGCTTGAATCCGCTGTGATGCCGTGCACCAGAAGGGCGTAGCGATCGCCGTCGCCCCAGGTGCGGACCGGGGTGTGGGTTGTCGTGGCCATCCGGCTGCCTCTCCTTCGGTCTGCCGCTGCTGCATTCTTCGATATCGCGGATACAACATATCCACGTTAGCCGGGGAGGGCCGACCCGGCCGGGGGGGAGCGTTGATAACAGGATCCCTTGTGTCCTGGCTCGCCCGGTCCATGCGGCCGATGGTGTGAACGTCGAACACCACCGAACTGCCGAGGAGTCAGGCGATGTCCAGGGATGTGCACAACCCCGAAGCGGCCGGCCCGCCGGTCCCTCCGCAGGCCGCGCCGCCGCCCACCGCGGAAAGGGCCGCGCCGTCCCCGGCCGCGGCGGAGGCACCGCCGCCCCCGGCCGTGACGGAGACCGCGCCGCCGCCCGCGGTGGAGCAGGTGGACGAGAAGGCAGCGAGTGTGCCGCGCGCCTTCGTCGTCGCCTGCTTCCTCAGCAACTTCGACCGGTTCGCGATCACCCCGATGCTGGTGGCGGTCGCGGCCGGTCTCCACGTACGGCTGAGCGAGGTCGTCCTCATCGCCAGCGGCTACTTCTTCGCCTATGGTGCGGCCCAGCCGGTGTGGGGGATGCTGTCCGACCGGTACGGGCGGATGCGCGTCATCAGGGCCACGCTCTGTGCGACCACCCTGTGCGGGCTGCTCTCGGCGGTGGCTCCTTCGCTGACCGTGCTGGTCGTCCTGCGCATCGCCACCGGTGCCTTCTTCGGTGCCGTGGTGCCCACCTCGCTCACCTATGTGGGGGACACGGTGCCCGCGGCCGTACGCCAGCGGGCCCTGTCGGACCTCCAGCTGGCCCTGGCCATCGGCACGGCGGCCGCCACCCTGGTCGCCGGAAGCGTCGCCCAACTGCTCAGCTGGCGTGTGATGTTCGCGCTCCCGGCGGTCCTGGCCGCGTGCGCGGTGTACGCGATGCGCGGGATGTCCGAGTCCCGGGTGGCGGGCACCCTGCGGCGGCCGGGCGAACAGCTCGCCACCGTGATGCGGCTGCGCTGGGCCTGGGTGGTCATGTTCTTCGGCCTCGTCGAGGGCGCGGTGCTGCTCGGCTGCTTCACCTTCCTGGCGCCCGCCCTGCAGGACCGCGGGCTCAGCACCGTGAGCGCGGGCGGGGTCACGGCGCTGTACGGGGCGGGCACCCTGGTCTTCTCGCGGGTGCTCAAGCGGGTGGCCATGCGGGCGCCCTGGGCGCTGCTCACCGCGGGCGGGACGATGATGTGCGCCGGCTTCCTGGTCGCCGCCGTCACCCCCTCCGTCGTGGGCATCGGGGTGGCGGCCGTCCTGCTCGGCGGGGGCTGGGCCTTCTTCCACTCCTCGCTGCAGAACTGGGCCACCACGCTGGTACCGGAGGCTCGGGGCACGGCCGTCGCGCTCTTCGTCGCCGCGCTCTTCGTCGGCAGCGCCGTCGGCTCCGCGCTCGGTGCGAACCTGGCCCAGCACGGCGCGTACGCCCAGCTGTTCGCGGTGGCCGCGCTGACCGCGGCCCCGCTCACCCTGGTCGCGGCCCTGGCCAGGCGGCGGTACACACCGGCCGGTGCGTGACGGGCGGTACGTGTCCCGCCGGCGGGACACGTACCGGCGTGCGCCGCTCAGCGCGCCGCCCCCGCGGGCTCGGCGCTGCCGCTGACCCCGGCCGGGATCCGGCCGGGCGGCGGCACACCGCGGCCCCGCCGGGCCACCGCCGCGTAGAGGATGCCGGGCACCACGAGACCGATGATCCAGGAGATGTCGGCGCCGCCCAGCCGTTGCACGAGCGGGCCGGTGTACAACTCGCTGGAGAGGAAGGGCAGCTGGACGAGGACACCGAAGGCATAGGTGAGCAGGGCGCGCAGGTTCCAGGCGCCGTAGACGCCCTTCGGATCGGCCAGTGCGGGAATGTCGTAACCGTTTCTGGAGAGCAGGTAGTAGTCGACCAGATTGATGGCGCTCCACGGGGTGAAGAAGACCAGCAGAAAGAGCAGGAAGGTGGAGAAGGATTCCAGGAAGTTCCCCTTCCCCAGGAGTGCGAGAGCGGTACCGGCGACCATGATTCCGAAGACGTAGCAGCTTCTCGCACGCGGGCTGACGGGGCGTTGCCTGCGGAATCCGCCGATGCCGGTCACCAGGGACATGAATCCCCCGTAGGTGTTCAGCACATTGACGGTCAGTTTGCCGAAGGCGATGGAGAAGTAGAGGAGCGAGGCGATCAGCGCCGAGCCGCCCATCCTGACGATGCCGCCCACCTCGTCGCCTCCCCGGCCGCCGCCCCAGGCCGCTGTCAGCGCGCCGAACGACATCGACCACTGGGAGCCGAGCACCGTACCGCCCATGGTCGCCCAGAAGACGGCGGACGGCCGCGTCCTGCGCGGCAGGTAGCGCGAGGAGTCCGCGACATAGGGTCCGAAGCCCAGCTGCCACGACGCCGAGAGCGAGATGGCCAGCAGGAAGGACGGCGCGGAGAAGTGGTGGTCGGCGAAGAGCCGCCCCAGCGGCGCCTGTTGGACCAGCCGCACCCCCAGGTAGACGAAGGCGAGCGCCCCGACCAGCCCGGCCACCTTGCCGACCCGGTGGATCAGCCGGTAGCCCACGGCGGCGGTGACCGCGGTGGCGGTGGCGAAGACGATGATGCCGGTGGTGTCCCCGAGATGGGTCAGATGCCCGACGGCCTGCCCCGCCAGCACACTGCCGCTGGCGAAGAAACCGATGTACATCACCACGGTGCCCACCAGGGGGATCGCCGCGCCCCGCACCCCGAACTGGGCACGGCTGGAGATCATCTGCGGGAGGCCGAGCTGCGGCCCCTGCGCGGCGTGCAGCGCCATCACGGCGCCGCCCAGCAGATTCCCGATCAGTAACGCGATGACGGACCAGAAGACGTCATTTCCGAAAACCACCGCGAGAGATCCGGTGACCACCGCACTGATCTGCAAATTGGCGGCGAACCACAGAGTGAAGAGACTCGCGGGCCTCCCATGTCTTTCACTGTCGGGAACGACATCCACAGAACGCTGTTCGACCAGTCCGCCCGCAGGGCTGACCGCATTTCCTCTCGGCATGACGGCCTCTCCAGAAAGAGAAGGGGAGTGGAGTGGTCATGATGGCAAGCGGAACTGGTGGGCAGTCAAGGAATCGACGGCCGACCCCGTGCGTAAGTGAGCCGGTGGGCGGGAAATGCGGTGAATCAATGATTATGCGTGTCAGTAAACCGCCGGGACGGTAATTCGCTGAATTCGGCCGCAGCTCAATACGGAAGGGCGCGGCCCCGTGGCGCCCGCGCCGGACGGCGGGTGTGCGACAGCACCGTGTGCGCGATGTCTGTCATGTCTGTTATGTCCTGGCATGCCAGGACATAACAGACATAGCGGGACCGGGGCCCGTGGAGCCCTCAGGCTTCGGCACCGCCGGGCGCCTCGTCGGCGTATCCGCCCACCAGCCAGGGCCTGACCTGCTGGCGGGCGCGGTGCAGCCGGGATTTCACGGTGCCGACGGGCAGGTTCATCCGGTCGGCGATCTCCGCGTAGTCGAGTTCGCAGATGTCCCGGTAGACCAGGGGCGTCACCAGCTGCGGAGCCTCCCGCTCCAACCGGTCGAGCGCTTCGAGCAGATCGACGCGCGAGCCCGCGATCACGCTGGTGGTGCGCGGGTCGGGGTGGGTCGCCTCGGCCGTGGTGAGCGGGGTCTCGGCCGCGCGCCGCTTGAGCTCGCGGTACTTCTGGCGTGAGCAGTTGGCGACCACCGTGTACAGCCAGGTGCTGAACTTGCTGCGGCCCTCGAAGCGGTGGATGTTGCGTGCCACCTGTACGAGTACGTCCTGGGCCGCCTCCTCCGCGTCCTCGCGGTACAGCAGGAACCGTGCACAGCGGCGCAGCACATCGGGGCTGATGTCCCGGAGCAGCGCGTCCAGGGCGTTCTGGTCGCCGGCGGACGCGCGGACGGCCAGGGCCTCTGTCTCATCGGCGGGCCGGTTCACTGGACGGCCTCCGCCGGTCGGGCCGGTTGGACTCGCTGGGGGATCACCCATGCATGATAGCCACATGTCCGTACCAGAAGAGATTGGCCGGTACCGCGTTCAGCGGCGTCTCGGCACGGGGGCCTTCGCCGTGGTGTGGCTGGCCCACGACGAACGGCTGCACGCCGATGTCGCGGTGAAGGTGATGGCCGACAACTGGTCGTACCGGCTGGACATCCGGGAGCGTTTCGTGGCGGAGGCGCGACTGCTGCGCCGGGCCAACTCCGGCGGTGTGGTCCAGGTCTTCGACATCGGTGATCTCCCGGACGGACGGCCCTACTTCGTCATGGAGTACGCGGACCACGGCACCCTGGACGACGTACTGACCGCGGGGGAGCTCGATGTCGACGAGGCGCTGCGGCTGACCGCCGAGGCGGCGCGCGGTGCGGCCGCACTGCATGACGCGGACATCGTGCACCGGGACATCAAGCCGTCGAACATCCTGCTCAAGGGCCGGCCGGGCGGCCATGAGCGGGTCCTCATCGCCGATCTGGGCCTGGCGAAGAACCTGGCGCAGGCGTCCGGCCTCACCGTGATCGCGGGCAGCAGCGGCTATATGGCGCCCGAGCAGGCCGAACCGTACGACGGCATCGACGCGCGTGCCGATGTCTACAGCCTCGGGGCCGTCCTCCACCATCTGCTCACCGGTACGGTCCCCGGCCCGCCCGGCAAGGTGCTCCCGGCCG
The DNA here is from genome assembly GCF_042751845.1 of Streptomyces sp. NPDC059398. NCBI lineage: Bacteria > Bacillati > Actinomycetota > Actinomycetes > Kitasatosporales > Streptomycetaceae > Streptomyces > Streptomyces sp. NPDC059398. Next base: position 39,765 of record NZ_JBHYWP010000059.1, read on the forward strand.
ATGAGCTGCGCCCGGGTCTGCCGGCGCCGGTCGTGGCCGCGGTACGGCGGGCCATGGAGCCGGACCGGGAGGAACGCTGGGAGAGCGCAAGGGCGTTCACCGATGAACTGGAACGGCTGCGGAAGCTGCCGGAGTCCTCGTCCGGGACGGCCGGTCCCGGCCCGGCGGGGGGTTCGCAGGGGCCCGGGGCTCCGGGGGGCGCGACGGGACCGTCCGCGTCGGCCCTGGGCGGCTCGCCGGTTCCGTCTGCCCCGGGTGGCTCGCCGATGCCCGGGGGAGACGGCGGCGCGCCCGCGTCTTCGGCATCTTCGTCATCGGTCCCGGGCGGCTCACCCGCGCCCGCGGCCCCGGGCGGCTCACCCGCACCCCCGGTCCCGGGGGACGCGGCCGTACCTCCGGGGCCGGCCGGGCCGCCGGTGCCCGGGGCCGGGGGCGGTTCGCCGATGTCTCCGGGGCCCGGGGGCTGGCCCGTACCCGAGGACCCGGGCGGCTCCCCCGTACCGTCCGCCTCGCAGCCGTTCTCGCCGGCGCCCGCCGGGTATCCGGAGTTCGCGCCGTACCCCGAAGAAGCCACGTTCCCCGGCGAAGCCGGATTCCCCGGAGCCGACGCCTCCCCCGGAGCTGACGGGCACCCCCGACTTGCCCCGGCCGGGGAGTCCGCCGCCTCCTTCGCTTCGCCCCATGTCTCCGGTGTCTCCGGGCCGTCCGCGTCCGGGGCCTCCCCGGTGCCCGCAGCGGCCGGTGGCGGCCCGGACGCGGCGGCGCCCGGCCGTACCCGGCGCCCCAGGACCCTGCGGACCGTGCTGACCGTGCTGACGGCCGTGGTCGTCGTCGCCGGGGCGGGCACGGCGCTGACCCTGTGGGAGCGCAGGCCGCCGAGTACGGAGCGGGTCAGCGACGCCACCGGGAAGCTCAGCGTGGAGGTCCCGCACGCCTGGGCCGTGCAGCTCGCCGACTCCGGCTGGTCACCCGGTGCCCTCGGCCTCGACAGCACCCACCGGGCGGGGCTGACGGTGGCGGACTCGGTCGCGGGCTGGTCCGATCTGCGGACCGACGACAGCGGGGTCTTCGCCGGTGCGGCCGGTTCCGGCGCGGACAGTGCGGCGGAACTGACCGCGAAGGTGAAGAAGAGCACCCACCCGGGCTGCCGGGACTCCGGCACCGCGACGTACTCGGACAGCCGGTGGCGCGGCACCGTCCGCACCTGGGATTCCTGCGGAACCGCGGGCAGAAGCCTCAAGGAGGTCGCGCTGGTCCCGGTCGCCAAGGGCAGTCCGCCGGTGTACGTGCAGATCAGGTGTGCCGAGAGTTTCGGCAAGGACGCCACCGACCGGATTCTGCGGAGCGTGCGGACGGCGGCGTGAACTTTTCGGTCCTTCCGGTCATCGGAGGTAGTCAGAGAGTAATCGGAGAAGGGACGGTCGGCGCCATGCCGAATCCAGGACAGCGGGGCAGGGAAGACCAGGTGACCGGAGCCTTCGGGAGGGGCGGATCCACCTCCCGGCGGAGCCTGGCCGCCGGGGCCGCCACGGCGGCCGTCGCGGGCGCGCTGCTGCTCAGCGGCTGTGCGGGCAACGACTCGGGTCCGCAGAAGGTGGCCAGCGTCGGAGGCCCGGTGACCAGCGGTGCGTCGGCGGCTCCGTCCGGCAGCAGCCCGAAGCCGAGCCCGCCCGGGGCGACACCCGGAGACGGATCGGGATCGTCCGCTTCCTCGTCCGGGGCGAAGACCCCCGGCGGCGACAACCCGACGCCGACGAGGAGCGGTGGGGGCGGAAACGGCAAGCCCTCCGCCCCCTCCGCCCCGGCCCGCTGCCACACCTCCGAGCTCGGTCTGTCGATCGGAGACGACCACCCGGGAGCGGGGCAGGAGAACTTCGCACTGGTCCTCACCAACAAATCCGGCCACACCTGCACCGTCAGCGGTTTCCCGGGTCTCGCCTTTGTCGACAGCGCCGGCCATCAGGTCTCGGTGGACCCCGAACGCACCGGCTCGTCCGGCGGCCCGGTGAAGGTGGCTCCCGGGTCGTCCGCCTGGGCGCCGCTGTCGTTCACCAACCCGGAGGTGACCGGGTCGGGCACGGTGACTCCGCCGACCGTCCGGGTCACTCCACCGGACGAGAAGGTCGCGCTGATCGTGCCGTGGAACGGCGGCCCGGTGCCCTCGGACGGCAAGGTCTCGACGCCGCAGGTCGGGGCGTTCTCGGCCGGCTCGGGTGGCTGAGAGCCGGACGCGGGACCGTAGCCGGGCAGGAGTTCGGGGGCGGGCGGGAACGCGTCGCCCCGGACGGGAACACGGGCACCGGAAGGAACACGGGGACCGGGAGGGGCGGGCCGCGCCCATGCGGCCCGCCCCACCCCGTGCGTCCCGGATCCCCGGACCGCCGGATGCCCCGATCACATGCCCCGGTCAGCCGTTGAGGCTGATGTGCGAGGCCAGGGCGGTGACATCGAGGTCACCGTTGTCGACCCACTGCGGGAACTTCAGGGTCTTGTGCGTGGTGGAAGCCGGCGGAGTGACCACCAGATAGGCCGCGTGCCGGGCACCCGATGTGCCGGTGTTGGCGTGGGTCCAGGCGATGACGGACTCGGCGCTCTGGCCGTTCTTGAGCGTCAGCGTCTGCTTGGCCGGACCCTTGGCGTACCAGGTGCTGCCCCAGTGCACCGAGGTCGCGAGCGTGTGGTGGCCGGCGTCCTGGAGCCCGAGCCCCGGGTAGCCACGCAGGTCGCAGGTGTGGCCGCTGGTGTTCTTGAGCTTGAGGACGACGCCCTCGTGGTTCATCCCGCCGGCCAGCCCCTGTCCGAAGGAGGCCGTGAGCCCCGAAGTGGCGCAGGTGGGCACGGACGCCGCCTGGGCGGCTCCGGCCCCGGCGAGCCCGAGCCCGGCGACAGCGGCGACGGCGAGCCCCGCACCGCCTATACGGCGGGCCGTGCGGGTGCGGGCGCCTGCGCGCCGGGCGGTGCTGTTCCGATGCTGCTCAGCCATGTCGATCGATCTCCACTCTCAATGGTGCGCTTCTCGATGGTGCGCTTCTCGTGCGTGCGGTGCGCGTTGTCTCCGCGCGATCCCCGTGTGCTCCGCGTACTTCAAGCAGTGGGATGCCATCGGCGCCCAGAAAGTTCACGGTAAATCCGTCCAGATACGACGGGGCCCCGACGCCTGCGCCACCCCTTCGCCCGGGCCTCTGATCCGGCCCGGGCAGCCCGGCCGGCCCGCTCAGGCGAAGGCGCGCTCCGCCTCGATCTCCTCCAGGGACTTGCCCGCCGTGTCCGGTATGAAGAAGAAGCCGACCGACCCGCTGATGATCAGGAACACGGCCAGCATTCCGGCCACCGGCCTGATGCCGGTACTGGCGAGCGCCGGTACGAACAGGCTCCAGATGCCGACGAAGGTCCGTGAGAGACCGAAGGTGAAGCCCTGCGCCGTGCCGCGCAGCATGGTCGGGAAGAGCTCCTGGCTGAAGATCTTGTAGAGCGGCTCCCCGGCGAATGTCCCGCCCACCGCGAACAGCACGATGTTCAGGATGATCACCGGGATGGTGAACGGCAGTACCAGATAGCTGACATAGGCGATGACCTGCATGGCGCCGCCCGCGCCCCACATCCATTTGCGGGTGAGGTGGCTCCGGTCGACGTAGCTCATGAACAGCAGCGCCGCACCGATGCTCACCACGAACCCGGCGCAGGCGAGGGCCACCCCGGCCGACTGGCTGCCCGCATGCAGCGTCCTGATCATGTACGGGGTGAAGATGCCGTTGGTCGCGGCGGCCAGCCCCCAGAAGAGGTAGATCGTCCCGGTCCAGATCAGCGCGTTGCGGTTGGGGCCCCGGAACAGGGCGCCCGTGGTGGGCCGGGCCGTCATCCCCGACGCGAAGGCCCTTTTCCAGCGCGCCGACTCCGCGAGACCGCGCCGGAGCGCCCAGGTCACCAGTGCCACGACGAACAGCTGGAGGAACACCAGCCGGATACCGAGGAGTCCGAACGGGGCGAGGACGAGCGCGAGCAGCAGCACGATGACAGGGCCCAGGCTCCAGGCGATCTGGGTGAATCCAAGGAGCTTTCCGCGCGCCGATGCCGGAGCGAACTCGCCCACCAGCGCGAGAGAAGTGGGGACGTCGGCGCCCACGGCGAGACCGACGACAAAAGTACCCAGGAAGAGCATCAGCGGATTGACCGCGAGTGCGATGCAGAGAATTCCCGCCGCATAGACGAGCAGGTCGTACTTGTAGATGCGTTTACGGCCGAGTGTGTCGCCGAGCCGTCCGCCCACGAACGCGCCGATGGCACAGCCGATCGCATTGGGCCCGAGCGCTGCCAGCAGCCCCACCGCATTCGAACTCAAGTGCAGATATGCCTGGAACATCGCGAGCCCGGCGCCCAGGGCGACGATGGATCCGGCATCCATATAGGAGGCCATACCGGCCAGCACCGACCATTTCCACTGCTCGGATGTGACTTTTACGCCTTCTTTTTCCGCTGTTTCCCCCGCTGCCGTACCGAAATCGCCTGTCTCCTGGGGGATCATGCCTTTCTCCGGATCTGCTCGTGGTTCGCGGCCGGTGGCCGGCGGTCTGTGGTCGGAAGCCGGGCTGTTTGCAGCTGCATTGTCCTGGCAATGCGGGGTACGGAGTGGTCCGGCACTCCGTCTTACGGACCGTTGTGCCCGACGGTGCGCCGACACGCGGTCTCCTGTGTTTCCCGGAAGGAACTGGACAGGGGAGGCCGAGGCGATGATGAACGCGGCAATGCCGCTCTGCAGACGGGATGACATGAGCAAGGGACGCCCCCGCCGGGAAACACGGCCGTCCGGCGGATCGAACTCCGCCAATGACCGGCTCCTCCGTATCCTGCTACGGCGCCGCAAACGGTCACTGAGCCCCGATGACGTGACGGTCACCGACAAACCCGAGGTGCGCCGGGCGGTGTCCGCATCCGCTCTCGGCAACATGATGGAGTGGTTCGACTTCGGCGTGTACGCCTATTTGGCGGGCACCCTGGGAAAGGTCTTCTTCCCCGCGAGTTCGCCCGGCGCGCAGGTCGTGTCCACCTTCGCGACCTTCGCTGCCGCATTCCTCGTGCGCCCCCTCGGCGGCCTGGTGTTCGGACCGCTCGGCGACCGGATCGGGCGTAAACGCGTACTCGCCGCGACCATGATCATGATGGCGATCAGTACATTCGCCGTCGCTTTCCTGCCCAGCTATGACTCGATCGGATTCGCCGCGCCGATCCTGCTGCTGATCTGCCGGCTCGTGCAGGGTTTCTCCACCGGCGGCGAATACGCCGGAGCGACGACCTATATCGCCGAGTACTCGCCCGACAAGAGGCGCGGATTCCTGGGCAGCTGGCTCGACTTCGGTACCTTCGTCGGCTACTCGCTCGGCTCCGGCATCGTGACCATCCTGACCGCGGTTCTCGGGGACGACGGGATGGTGCACTGGGGCTGGCGTATCCCGTTCCTGGTGGCCGGGCCGCTCGGCCTGATCGGTCTGTACATGCGGCTGCGGCTTGAGGAGACCCCGGCCTTCAAGCGGCAGGCGGAGGAGGACGCGGCCGAGTACGCGGCGGAGCCGCACGAGGAGGGTGACGAGGACCCGGTGGAGGTGGCCCGGCAGTCCGGTCACGGGCGGCTGAAGGAGATCTTCACCCAGCACTGGCAGGCGGTGCTCATCTGTATGGGGCTCGTCCTGCTCTACAACGTCACCAACTACATGGTGACCTCGTACCTGCCGACCTTCATGACCGAGACGCTCGGCCAGGACGCGCTCACCGCCCAGCTGCTGGTGCTCGGCACCATGGTCGTGGTGGTGCTCACCATCACCACGGTGGGCCGCAGCTCCGACCGCTGGGGCCGCAGGCCCGTCTTCATGGCGGGCAGCATCGCGCTCATCGTCCTCTCGGTCCCGGCGTTCGTCCTGATCCGGCAGGGCGGCATCCTGCTGCCCGCGTTCGGCTGTCTCATCCTGGGCCTGCTGCTGGTGTGCTTCGCCGGTACGTCGGCGTCCACCCTGCCCGCCCTCTTCCCGACCCGGCTGCGGTACGGCGCCCTGTCGATCTCGTTCAACGTCTCGGTCTCGCTCTTCGGCGGTACGACGCCGCTGATCGCCTCGGGTCTGGTCGAGGCCACCGGCAATGACATGGTCCCGGCGTACTACCTGATGGTCGCCGGGGTCATCGGCTTCATCGCCACCTACTTCCTGCACGAGACGGCGGGGCGGCCGCTGCGCGGCTCCGGTCCCATGGTGGAGACCCCCGACCAGGCGCGCTCGCTGGTCGCGCAGAGCCGTACCGAGGCCGGACGGCGGGCGAGGGACGTGTGGATCCATCTGCGCCATCCCTGGGCCCGGCGGAACGGCGGCGACCACCAGGGCTGAGACCGGAGGGGCCCGGTGTCCGCCGGGGCTCCGGCCGGGCCCCGCGGGCGGCCGGGCTCCCGGGCCCCGGCGGAGGGGGGTGCGGAGGCATCCCTGACGGCAATATATAATTGCGATATGCATCTATCTCCGGCCTCCGACGAACAGCGGATCGAGGACGCGGCCCGAGGGCTCCTGCGGTGCATCGGACGGCTCTCCCAGGCACTGTTCCGGGCCGGAGAATTCGGACTTCCGCGCAGCCACACCGCCGTGCTCGACGCCCTGGAGCCCAGGCCCCGCCGGGTCACCGAGGTCGCCGCCTACACCGGCATCGCCCAGCCGCGGGTGACCGTCGTCCTCCAGGAGCTGGAGGAGCGCGGACTCATCGAGCGCGAACGGTGCGCCAGGGACCGGCGTGTCGTCGAGGCGTCGCTCACCCCCGCCGGCGGAGAGCTTCTGGAGCGGGCGCGGCAGCGGATGGCCTCGGCCCTTCTCGAAGGGCTGGGGACGAACGTCGATGATCCGGAGCGGGCCGTGGGACTGGCCCGGGATGCGGTGTCCACCCTTCTGCACGCCGTCGAACCGGAGGTCAGTTGACCACCCCAGCCACCCCAGCAGCCTCAGCAACCGAAACCACCGGAGCCACCGGAGCCACCGGAGCCGGCGGGGCCCCGGACCCGGCAGCCGGACCGGACGGCGGCCGGCCGCCCCGTACCGGAGGCTCCGTCGCACCCCGCCGGGTCGGCGGGCCGAGACGCTGGTGGGACTGGGTGCTCGCCGCCGACCCCGGACTCGGCCAGCTGCAGGCCGGCTGGCGCTCGCTGGTCGCCGTCACGACCGGGCTCGCCGTCGGTTACGGGATGTCCGTCGCCCTGACCCTGCCGGCCATGCTCGGCATGATGGTCGGCGGGATGATGGGCCTGATGAGCGCGTTCGCCATCGCGGAGAACACCCCGCTCCGGCTGACCCGCGCCATCCTGTGGATGCCGTTCCCCTACTCGGCGGTGCTGCCGCTCGCCGCGTGGCTGCACCAGGACCGTGCGTTGGAGCTCACCCTGATGGTGGTGGCGCTCGCGCTGACGTTCTTCCTCGCCCGGTTCGGGTCGCTCGCGCTGCTCACCGGCATGATGCTCTTCAACTCGTTCATGGTCGGGATGATGGCGAACATCCCGCTGAACCTGTGCGGGAAGCTGTTCGTCGTGGCGCTGGTCTCATCGGCCGCCATCCTCGCCGCCCGGCTGCTGCTCTGCTGCCCGATGCCCCGCGAGGACCTGCTGCGGACCCAGCGCGCGTTCGTCGTGGAGGCGCGCCGGGTCGGTGACGCCGCGACCGCCGCGCTGGATCCGGACGCCGACCACGAGGTCGCGATCAAGCGGATGCGGCGCAGCCTGCGCCGCCTCAACATCACCACCGTCACCATCGACGGCCGCCTCGCCCAGCCCGAGGTCGCCGCCGACCCGCACACCGCCGAACTGCTCCACCAGTACCTCTTCGACGCCGAACTCGCCCTCCAGGGCATCGGCCAGGCGGTGCAGCGGCTCGCCGCTCTGCCCGTGCCCCCGCATCTGCGGGAGGCGATGGTCGTCGCGCTGGTCGTCGCCCGCGACACCCCGCTCGGCCGGGCCGACGCGCTGCACCCGGCGGCCCGGCTCATCCAGCAGCAGGCGACCGACGTCCTCAGCGACCGCGACGCGACCCCCGACGAGGCCGAGGCCGCGGTGCTGGCCCGGCGGGTCGGCCATCTCCTCGACTCGCTCGCCGACTCCCTGGCCCACTGGCTCGACCTCGGCTGGAACGCGCCGAAGGCACGGGCCAAGGTCCCCTTCCAGCCCACCGTGGCCCTGGAGCAGAACCGCCCGGCCGGCACCGGCGCGGTCGCCCGCAGGGTGGTGGCGTCCCAGGAGCTGAAGGGCTGGCGGCGCGTCGTCCCGTACGTACGCGTCCCGCTGCACGCGGCGGTGGCCTGCGCCATCGTCTGCCCGATCACCGACGCCATCGATCCCCGGCGCTTCTACTGGGGCCTGGTCGGCGTGATGATCACGCTCTTCGGCACCAACACCACGCACGAGCGGCTCCGCAAGCTCGCCCACCGCATGGTCGGCACGGTCGCGGGCGCGGTGATCGGCATCTGGCTGCTCCGGCTCATCGGCCCCGGCCACGTCTACTGGACGCTGCTGGTCATCGTGGCAGGGCTCGCCCTGGGCGCCTGGGGCATGCAGCGCCAGTACGCCTACTGGGTCGTGGGGCTCGTCACCGCGCTCGTCCAGCTGTACGGGATGACGACCCCGTACGGCCGCATGGACCATCTGCTGGCCGAGCGGCTGCTCGACAACGGGCTCGGCATCCTCGTCGCCACCGCCTGCGCCGCGCTGATCTTCCCGCTCTCCACCCGGAAGGTCGCCCAGGAGGCCGACCGCGGCTATGTCGCGGCGCTTGAGCACCTGGTGGCCCAGGTCCGCGAGCGCTGGGAGGACCCCGAGGCCCCGGTCCGGCTGCGCGGGGCGGCCCGCGGGGTCGACGCGGCCCTCTTCCAGGTCCGCAGTGTGCACCGGCCGCTGGTCCGGATGCCGCTGGGGGTACGGGGGCGCGCCGCCGAGAACCGGCTCGCGCTTCTGGCCACCGCCACCGCGCACGCCCGCGCGCTGGCCGCCGCCGCCGATGTCGACATCGATCTCGGTCCCGGGCTCACCGGGCAGGTCGAGCGGATCACCGAGACGCTGCTTGAGTCGCTGCGCGCACTCGACCGGCACTTCTCGACAGGTGAGGCCGCCGGTACCTGGGTCCGGGTGAGTCCGCTCGTCCGCGACCTCGAAGGCCGGCTGCGGGCCCCGGCGGGCCCCCGGGCCGACCGGCTGCACACCGCGCTCAGGGAACTGGCCGCGCTGGACGAGGTCCTGGCCGGATTCGCCGAGGGCCGCGGTCTGCGGACCGTCGCCGCATCCACCGAGCAGTCCGCCGCGCCCGCCGAGGCCCCGAGGACGACGCCGCCCACACCACGTGAGCGGCGCACCCAGGAGGTTCTGGCGGCGTGGGCCGCACACACCCGGCAGGCCGGTGTGCAGAAGCCGGGAGCCGCGGCCGGTGCGCACGCGCCGGTCACCTCCCCGTCCCCGCACCCGGCAGCGCCGGTGGCGGCCGGGGATGCCGGGCGGGGTGCGGTGCCCGCGCCCCGTCAGGGCGGCGGACGCCGGCCGGCCCGCGGCGCCGGTGGCCCGGTCACCGTCAGCGGTTCCGTGCGGTGTGCGGACCACCCGGTCGACTGCGACGCGTGGATCACGGTCGTCAGCTCGCGGGGCAAGCGCCAGGCGGGGGTGCGGGCGTCCGGCGGCCGCTACCGGATCACCGGTCTTGAGCCCGGTACGTACACGCTCATCGCGGCCGGCTCGTCCCATGCCCCGCGTGCCGAGTTCCTCTCGGTGACCCGCACGGAGGGCGAGATGCACCACGACATCCGGCTCCACCCGGCGTCGGGGCGGTGACGGACCACCGCCGGCCGGAGCGGCTG
>NZ_JBHYWP010000060.1:0-24861 GCF_042751845.1 Streptomyces sp. NPDC059398
GTTCTTCTGCTACCGCCCGCACCGAGAAATACCCTCCGAAAATAGTCGGGAGCGTCAGCTGTGTATTAGAGACAGGTCCGGGCCCCGTGCTCACATCGGAGGTGCCTACCGGCCCGTGATCAGAGCTGGTTGCCGACGAAGACGGTCAGGTCGACCAGGCGGTTGGAGTAGCCCCACTCGTTGTCGTACCAGCCGATGACCTTGACGCTCTTGCCCTGGACCATGGTCAGGGAGGAGTCGAAGGTGCAGGACGCCGGCATGTTGACGATGTCCGAGGAGACGATCGGGTCCTCGGTGTAGTCGAGGAGGCCCTTGAGCTGGCCCTCGGATGCCTTCTGGAACGCGGCGTTGACCTCGTCCTTGGTCACCTCGCGCTCCAGCTCGATGACCAGGTCGGTCACGGAGCCGGTCGGGACCGGGACGCGCATCGCGATGCCGTCGAGCTTGCCCTCAAGCTCCGGGATGACCAGCGCGGTGGCCTTGGCGGCGCCCGTGGTGGTCGGAATGATGTTCTCGGCTGCGGCGCGGGCGCGGCGCAGGTCCGAGTGCGGGTAGTCCAGGATGCGCTGGTCGTTGGTGTACGCGTGGACCGTCGTCATCATGCCCTTGACGATGCCGAAGTTCTCCAGGAGGACCTTGGCCATCGGCGCCACACAGTTGGTGGTGCAGGACGCATTGGAGATGACGTGGTGCTTCGCCGGGTCGTACTTGTCCTGGTTGACGCCCATCACGATGGTGATGTCCTCGCCCTTGGCCGGAGCCGAGATGAGGACCTTCTTGGCGCCGCCTGCGATGTGCTTCTCGGCGTCGGCCTTCTTGGTGAAGAAGCCGGTCGACTCGATGACGACGTCGACACCCAGCTGACCCCAGGGGATCTCGGCCGGGTTGCGCTCGGACAGCACCTTGATGGTGTGGCCGTCGACGGTGATGGTGTCTGCGGTGTGGGAGACCTCGGCCTTGAGGCGGCCCAGGATCGTGTCGTACTTCAGCAGATGCGCGGTGGTCGCGGTGTCACCCAGGTCGTTGACAGCCACGATCTCGATGTCTGCACCCTGCTCCAGCAGCGCGCGGAAGTAGTTACGACCGATGCGGCCAAAGCCGTTGATGCCTACGCGGATCGTCACGAACTCGATCTCCTCGTTGGTACGCCGGGTTTCGACGCCACGGCGAGATGTATGGGATGTCCCCGACCGCCTACGACCCTACCTCTCGAAAGGCCCCAGGGTCATATCGAACATGACCGTACGGAAATTCACATGCGGCCACGCACACCCGTACCGACCAGTACATACGCCGGAGCGCGGCCGGGGCTCATACGACGGTGCCGGCACCCATATGGGCACCGGCACCGGCGGGTTGAAATAGCGCGGAAATACCGGAATGCGGAATGCGGCGGGCTTACCGCCGGATCCGGGCCGGTCAGCCGACCAGGCTGTCGTCCATCTCCTCGGAGAGCGTGGACTCCGTCCCGGGGATCCCCAGATCCTGGGCCCGCTTGTCGGCCATGGCCAGCAGCCGGCGGATCCGCCCTGCGACGGCGTCCTTGGTCAGCGGCGGGTCGGCGAGCGCGCCGAGCTCCTCCAGCGAGGCCTGCTTGTGCTCCATCCGCAGCCGGCCGGCCGCCGCGAGGTGCTCGGGCACCTCTTCGGCGAGGATCTCCAGCGCACGGCCCACCCGGGCCCCGGCGGCGACCGCGGCCCGTGCCGAGCGGCGCAGGTTGGCGTCGTCGAAGTTGGCGAGGCGGTTGGCGGTGGCCCGCACCTCGCGGCGCATCCGCCGCTCCTCCCACGCCAGGACGGACTCGTGCGCCCCGAGCCGGGTGAGCAGGGCGCCGATCGCGTCCCCGTCCCGGACGACAACCCGGTCCACACCGCGGACCTCACGCGCCTTGGAGGCGATCTGGAGCCTGCGGGCCGCACCGACCAGGGCGAGCGCCGCCTCGGGCCCGGGGCAGGTCACCTCGAGCGAGGAGGAGCGGCCGGGCTCGGTGAGCGAGCCATGTGCCAGGAAGGCGCCGCGCCAGGCCGCCTCGGCGTCGCAGGTGGCCCCCGAGACCACCTGCGGGGGCAGCCCGCGGATGGGGCGGCCGCGGCCGTCCACCAGACCGGTCTGGCGGGCCAGCTGGTCACCGCCCGCCACGACCCGTACGACATAGCGGCTGCTCCTGCGCAGCCCGCCGGGGGCCATCACGATCAGTTCGGAGTTGTGCCCGAAGATCTCCAGGATGTCGCGCTTGAGCCGGCGCGCCGCCATGGCGGTGTCCAGCTCCGCCTCGATCACAATCCGCCCGCTCACCAGGTGCAGCCCGCCGGCGAACCGAAGAATCGCCGAGACCTCCGCCTTCCTGCAGCAGGTCCGGGTGACGGGGAGCCGGGAGACTTCGTCCTTCACCGCTGCCGTCATCGCCATGGGCCGATCCTTCCATGCATCCGAAAAATACGGTCGTACGCGGCGGCCAGCAGCTCCCTGTCGTGCGTCGGGGAACCGTCGGGCGAGGCCACGGGCGCCAGCTCGACCGCCGCACCGAGCCCTTTGGCTGCTTCGGCGAGACTCGCGCGGTCGGGCACGGCTGCCTCGTCGGCCAGCACCACGTCCAGGGCGAGTTTAGGGGCGTGTCGGGCCAAAACCTCCAAATGACGCTGCGGTGAGAAGCCATCGGTTTCACCGGGTTGCGGCGCGAGATTGAGCGAGAGCACCTTGCGCGCCTTCGTCTCGACCAGTGCGTCGAGCAGTTCGGGCACCAGCAGGTGCGGAATCACCGAGGAGAACCAGGAGCCGGGGCCGAGCACCACCCAGTCCGCGTCGAGGACCGCGGCGACGGCCTCGGGGACGGCCGGCGGGTCGTTCGGCACCAGGTGCACGGACTGGACCTCGCCCGGGGTGAGGGCGACCGTGGCCTGGCCGCGGACGGTGTCGACGTCGTCGGGGCGGGCCGGGTCGTGGCCGCGGACCAGCGCCTGGAGCTCCAGCGGCACGGCGGACATCGGCAGCACCCTGCCGTGCGCGCCGAGCAGTCTGCCGACCAGGTCCAGGGCCTGCACATGGTCGCCGAGCTGCTCCCAGAGGGCGACGATCAGCAGATTGCCGACCGCGTGCTCGTGCAGATCGCCCTTGGACTGGAAGCGGTGCTGGATGACACGCGCCCAGGTCTGGCCCCAGTCGTCGTCCCCGCAGAGCGCGGCGAGCGCCTTGCGCAGATCGCCGGGCGGCAGCACGCCCAGCTCCTCACGGAGCCGGCCGCTGGAGCCGCCGTCGTCGGCGACGGTCACCACGGCGGTCAGATCCCCGGTGATGCGGCGCAGCGCGGCGAGCGAGGCGGAGAGCCCCATCCCGCCGCCGAGCGCGACGACCTTCGGCTGGGTGCCGCGTCTGGTCCGGCCGGGCACCAGCCGTACACGCCGCAGTCTGGCGGCGCCGCGGCCGGTCACTCGCGCCCCATGTCCCGGTGGACGAGCACCGTCTCGATCCCCTCCGACGCCAGCCGGGCGGCGAGCTTCTCGGACATCGCGACCGAGCGGTGCTTGCCGCCGGTACAGCCCACGGCGATCGTCACGTACCGCTTGCCCTCGCGCCGGTAGCCGGTGGCGATGATCTGGAGCAGTTCGCTGTACTGGTTGAGGAACTCCTTGGCGCCCGGCTGGTTGAAGACGTACGCGGACACCTCCTCGTTGAGGCCGGTGAAGGGGCGCAGCTCGGGCACCCAGTGCGGGTTGGGCAGGAACCGGCAGTCGACGACGAGGTCCGCATCGACCGGGAGGCCGTACTTGTAGCCGAAGGACATCACGGTCGCCCGCAGCTCGGGCTCCTCGTCCCCGGCGAACTGGGCGTCCATCTTGGCCCGCAGTTCGTGCACGTTGAGGCTGGAGGTGTCGATCACCAGGTCGGCGTCGCCGCGCAGCTCGCGCAGCAGATCGCGCTCGGCCGCGATGCCGTCGGTGATCCGGCCGTCCCCCTGGAGCGGGTGCGGTCTGCGCACGGATTCGAAGCGGCGCACCAGTGCGTCGTCGGACGACTCCAGGAAGACGATCCGCCGGGTGACCTGCTTGGCCGCGAGGTCCGCGAGGGACTGGCGCAGATTGTCGAAGAAGCGCCGGCCGCGTACATCGACGACCACGGCGATCCGGGCCACATTGCCCTGGGAGCGGGCGCCGAGCTCCACCATGGTGGGGATCAGGGCGGGCGGCAGGTTGTCGACGACGAACCAGCCGAGGTCCTCCAGGCACTTCGCCGCGGTGGAACGTCCGGCGCCGGACATTCCGGAGATGATCACCAGCTCCGGAATGGCCGCTTCCGCGGTCTCCGCCGGTGTGGCCGTGCCCGCGCTGCCCGTACTCACCTGTGCTCCGTCCCGTTCCTGCTCGTCACTCATGTGTGTCGCCCCCGTCGTCTTCCATGATCTCTCCTGTTGCCGTGTTCACGGCAGGTGCGGCCGGGGTGGCCTGTGCCAGCGCCGCGGCCACCGACTCGGCCGTTCTGCGGCCTATGCCGGGCACCTCGCAGATCTGCTCGATGGTGGCCTGCCTCAGCTTCCTGACCGAGCCGAAGTGCTTGATCAGGGCCTGTTTCCTGGTTTCGCCCAGACCGGCCACCGAGTCGAGCGGGCTCGCCTTGAAGCGCTTGGCCCGCTTGGCCCGCTGGTAGGTGATGGCGAAGCGGTGGGCCTCGTCACGCACCCGCTGGAGCAGATAGAGCCCTTCGCTGGACCGGGGCAGCACCACCGGGTCCTCGTCGTCGGGGAGCCAGACCTCCTCAAGGCGCTTGGCCAGACCGCAGACGGCGACATCGTCGATGCCCAGCTCGTCCAGGGCGCGCTTCGCTGCCGCCACCTGGGGCCGGCCGCCGTCGACCACCACCAGCTGGGGCGGGTACGCGAACCGCTTGGGGCGGCCGTCGTCCTCGACCGCGTCGGCGGCCTGCTCCTCGGTCCACTCCCCCGTGCGCTCCTTCTCCTGGAGATACCGCCGGAAGCGCCGGGTGATCACCTCGTGCATGGACCGGACGTCGTCCTGGCCCTCGAACCCCTTGATCTGGAAGCGGCGGTACTCCCCCTTGCGGGCCAGGCCGTCCTCGAAGACCACCATCGACGCCACCACGTCGTCGCCCTGGAGATGCGAGATGTCGTAGCACTCGATCCGCAGCGGCGCGCTGTCCAGCGCGAGCGCGGCGGCGATCTCCTCCAGGGCCCGGGAGCGGGTGGTGAGGTCGGATGCGCGCTTCGTCTTGTGCAGCACCAGCGCCTGCTGGGCGTTGCGCTGGACGGTCGCCATCAGGTCCTTCTTGTCGCCGCGCTGCGGGATGCGCAGCGAGACATGCGAACCCCGGCGGTCGGCGAGCCACTGGGTGACGGCGTCGGGCTGCTCCGGGAGGGCCGGAACCAGCACCTCCTTGGGCACACCCTCGCCCTTCTCCTCGCCGTACAGCTGCTGGAGCGCGTGCTCGACCAGGCCGGAGGTCTCCACCGCCTCCACCTTGTCGGTCACCCAGCCGCGCTGGCCGCGGACCCGGCCGCCCCTGACGTGGAAGATCTGGACGGCGGCCTCCAGCTCGTCCTCGGCGACGGCGATCAGGTCGGCGTCGGTGGCGTCGTTGAAGACGACCGCGTTCTTCTCCAGGGCGCGCTTGAGCGCCTCTATGTCGTCGCGGAGCCTGGCCGCCTTCTCGTACTCCATCTCCTCGGCCGCGTCCCGCATCTCCTGCTCGATACGGCGTATGTACGCACCGGTGCGCCCAGCCATGAAGTCGCAGAATTCCTCGGCCAGTTCACGGTGCTCCTCGGGGGTGACACGGCCCACGCAGGGCGCCGAGCACTTGCCGATGTAGCCGAGGAGGCAGGGGCGGCCGATCTGCGCGGAGCGTTTGAACACCCCGGCGGAGCAGGTGCGGACCGGGAAGACGCGGAGCATCAGGTCGACGGTCTCGCGGATGGCCCAGGCATGGCCGTAGGGGCCGAAGTACCGCACGCCCTTCTTCTTGGGGCCGCGCATTACCTGCACCCGGGGGAATTCCTCGTTCAGCGTCACCGCGAGGGACGGGTAGCTCTTGTCGTCGCGGTACTTGACGTTGAAACGGGGGTCGAACTCCTTGATCCAGGAGTATTCGAGCTGCAGCGCCTCGACCTCGGTGGAGACCACCGTCCACTCGACGGACGCGGCCGTGGTGACCATCGTGCGGGTGCGCGGATGGAGATGGGCCAGGTCCTGGAAGTACGAGGAGAGGCGCGGGCGCAGGCTCTTCGCCTTCCCTACGTAGATCACCCGGCGGTGCTCGTCGCGGAATTTGTAGACCCCCGGGGAGTCGGGGATCTGTCCCGGCTTGGGGCGGTAACTGGAGGGGTCTGCCATGCCTCCCACCCTACTGGCGGTGACTGACAGTGCGGGGCCAGCACGGGTGGCGTCAGGCGATCCTGTCGGCGCCCGGGGTGGCGTCGGGCACCTTGCCTGTCGGGCCCGCGGGTGGCGTCAGGCCTTCTTGTCGGGGCCCGCGATCAGTTTTCCGCCGACCACCTTGACCGGGACGTCGGCGAGCGGGCGGCTGGCGGGCCCCTGCAGCACCTTGCCGGTCGTGACGTCGAAGCGGCTGCCGTGGCAGGGGCAGATGCCGACCTTGCCCTCGATCTTCTGCAGGGGGCAGTTCTGGTGCGTGCACCGCGACCAGAGCGCCTTGTACGCATCGGCGCTCGGCCGGCTCACGAGCAGGAACTGGTCCCGGTAGTACTTGACTCCCCCGACCGGCACGGCGTCCGCGGCGCCGAGGTCGACGGGCTTGTCGGGCCCCGACGACTTGTCGCCGCCGCCCGAGCAGCCGGTGAGCCCGAGCCCCGCGGCCCCCGCCAGGGCGGCTCCCATGAGGACGGAACGACGGGCGGGGGGCAGACCGGACATGGGGGTTTCACTTTCGGCAGGCATCGGCGACGGATCCGACCATACCGGTGGAGATCCCCGGGCCCGCAGGCGGTGTTTGCAGCATTTACGGGCCCGGGAACTTCGGCTACGTTCGGGATCTGTGATCATCGTCGCCGGAGAGTCCCTGATCGACCTGGTGCCGCAGCACGCCGCCGCACCCGGTGAACCCTTGCCCGCACTGCTGCCACGGCTGGGCGGCGGGCCCTACAACACGGCTGTCGCCCTGGGGCGGCTCGGCGCCCGGGTGGGGTTCTGCTCACGGGTCTCCACCGACACCTTCGGCGAGGCACTGCTCGACGGGCTGCGGACGGCCGGGGCGGATCTCTCCCTCGTCCAGCGCGGCCCGGAGCCGACGACGCTCGCGGTGGCCTCGCTGAGTACCGACGGTTCCGCCGGATTCGGTTTCTACGCCGAGGGCAGCGCGGACCGGCTCTTCGAGCTTCCGGACCAACTGCCTTCCGAGGTACGGGCACTGTCCCTCGGCACCTGTTCGCTGGTGCTCGAACCGGGCGCGAGCGCATACGAGGCGCTGCTGCGGCGGGAGGCGGCGCGCGGGGTGTTCACCCTGCTCGACCCGAACATCAGGGCGGGGCTGATCCAGGACGGTGACGCCTACCGGAAGCGGTTCAGGGACTGGCTGCCCGACGTCACCCTGCTGAAGCTGTCCGAGGAGGACGCCCAGTGGCTCGGCGGCACCCCGGAGGAGTGGCTCGACGCGGGGGTGCAGGCGGTGGTGGTCACCCACGGCGGTGACGGTCTGACCGTACGGACCCGGGCGGGCGGCGCCTACGCGGTCCCCGGTACGGCGGTCGACGTGGTGGACACGATCGGTGCGGGCGACACGGTGAACGCGGCGCTGCTGCACGGTCTCGCGGAGCGGGACGCGCTGTCGGCGGCTGCGACGGCGGCCCTGTCCGGCGACGACTGGGCCCGCGTCCTGGGTTTCGCGGCGCGTGCGGCCGCGGTGACCTGCTCACGTACGGGCGCCGAGCCGCCGTACGCGCGGGAGTTGAAGGCTTAGGACTGGCTCAGGGCCCCTGGTCCGGAGGCCGGGAGCCAGGGGCCCGGCGCGGACTAACGCCCTGGGGCCAGGCCGGGTTGCGTCAGCAGGAAGGTGCGCACCGCGGACCGGAACCCCTCCGGGTCGTCTGCCCAGGGCAGGTGGCCCGCGCCGGGCAGCACGACCCGCTCGGCCCGCGGCAGGGCGCTCGCCAGGGAGTCCATGGCCGAGCGCGGACGGAGGTCGCGGTCACCGTCCACGATCAGTACGGGGACGTCCAGCTCCGCACAGCGTGCGCGCAGGGCCGGGGTGCCCCAGTTCCGGCGGTTCTCCGCATTGATGGTGTCGTTGGCCGTCTCGTTGACCCCGTACCAGGGCGTGGCCATCCGCTCGGCGAGCCGGTGGGCGCGGGCCCCGTCCTGGAACTCCGCCGACCACCGCAGCACGGCGCCGTCCCGGCCGTCCAGCCTCTGCCACCCTTCCGGTTGCCCGGCCATGGCCCGGTGGAACGCCCGGACGAACTCGGGGTGCCAGGTCTCCACCGGATCGATACCGGTGCCGGACACCTGGATGAGCGCGCCGACCCGGCCGGGGTGCTCCAGCGCGTAGCACAGGGCGAGCTGGGCACCCCAGGAGTGGCCGAGCAGCGCCATCCGGTCGAGGCCGAAGTGGCGGCGGACCGCTTCGAGGTCGGCGACCGAGCGGGCCACCGTGTACGGGCCGTCGGAAGGGCCCGAGCGGCCGCACCCCCGCTGGTCCCAGCGGTGCACGGCATACCCGGGCAGCAGATCCGCGACGTCCTCAAGGGTGTCCCACAAGCCGGGACCGCCGTGGCAGAACACCACGGGCGGGCCCGCACCCCGGCGCACGGCCCAGAGCCGTGCGCCATCATCGGTCCGTATCCCTGTCACCGCTGCACCCCCGTCGCCATCCGGAGCCCGGTCGGCTCCCGGCGGCCCGACCCCGTCACGAAGCGCGGCGCGTACGCGGCACCTTCTTCGCCACTGCTTTCTTGGCCGCTGCCTTCTTCGTCGCTGCCTTCTTGGGCGTGGTCTCCTTGGTCGCCGCCGTTTTGACCGCCGCCGTCTTGACCGCCGTCTTCCTGGCCGCGCCCGCCTTCCCGGCTGGTGCCTTCGGCGCCGCCTTCTCCGCTGCGGCCCTCTTCAAAGCCGCCCTCTTCGCCGGTGCCTTCCCGCCCGGAGCGGCGTCGCTGATCCGCTCGCTGTCCAGGATGTCCCGGAGGAACTTCCCGGTGTGGCTGGCGGGGACCCCGGCAACCTGCTCCGGAGTGCCTTCCGCGATGACCAGGCCACCGCCGCTGCCACCCTCGGGGCCCATGTCCACGACCCAGTCGGCGGTCTTGACGACATCCAGGTTGTGCTCGATGACGATCACCGAGTTGCCCTTGTCGACCAGGCCCGACAGCACATTGATGAGCTTGCTGATGTCCTCGAAGTGAAGGCCCGTCGTCGGCTCGTCCAGGACATAGACGGTGCGGCCGGTGGAGCGCTTCTGCAGCTCGCTCGCCAGCTTCACCCGCTGTGCCTCGCCGCCCGACAGCGTCGGCGCGGACTGCCCGAGCCTGACGTAGCCGAGGCCCACCTCGTTGAGCGTGCGCAGATGACGCGCGATCGTCGGGACGGCCTCGAAGAAGTCCAGGCCCTCCTCGATCGGCATGTCCAGGACCTCGGCGATGGACTTGCCCTTGTAGTGGACCTCAAGGGTCTCCCGGTTGTAGCGCGCCCCGTGGCAGACCTCGCACGGGACGTACACATCCGGCAGGAAATTCATCTCGATCTTGATCGTGCCGTCGCCCGAGCAGTTCTCGCAGCGGCCGCCCTTGACGTTGAAGGAGAAGCGCCCCGGCAGATAACCGCGGACCTTGGCCTCCATCGTCTCGGCGAAGAGCCTGCGCACATGGTCGAAGACCCCGGTGTACGTAGCCGGGTTGGACCGGGGGGTACGGCCGATGGGCGACTGGTCGACGTGGACGACCTTGTCGACCAGGTCGTCGCCGTCGACCCGGGTGTGCCGGCCGGGGACGGTACGCGCGCCGTTGAGCTCCCGCGCGAGGTGGGTGTAGAGGATGTCGTTGACCAGGGTCGACTTGCCGGATCCGGAGACACCGGTGACCGCTGTCAGCACGCCCAGCGGGAAGGACACATCGATGTCCTGGAGGTTGTTCTCCCGGGCGCCGTGCACCGTCAGCCGCCGCCCCGGGTCCACCGGCCTGCGCACGTCCGGGATCGGGATGGCGCGCTTACCTGCCAGATACTGGCCGGTCAGGGACTCCTCGTTGGTGAGGAGCTCCTTCAGCGACCCGGAGTGCACGACCTTGCCGCCGTGCTCACCGGCGCCGGGGCCGATGTCCACGACCCAGTCGGCGACCTTGATGGTGTCCTCGTCGTGCTCCACGACGATCAAGGTGTTGCCCATGTCGCGGAGGCGGACGAGCGTCTCGATGAGGCGGTGGTTGTCGCGCTGGTGCAGCCCGATGGACGGCTCGTCCAGTACGTACAGCACACCGACAAGACCGGAGCCGATCTGGGTGGCCAGCCTGATGCGCTGCGCCTCACCACCGGAGAGGGTGCCGGCCGCGCGGTTGAGCGAGAGGTAGTCGAGACCGACGTCGACCAGGAACCTCAGCCGTTCGTTGACCTCCTTGAGCACCCGCTCGGCGATCTTCTTGTCGCGCGCGTTGAGCCGCAGCCGGCCCAGGAAGTCCGCGCACTCGCTGATCGACATGGCGGCGACATCGGCGATGGACTTCTCCATCACCGTCACCGCCAGGACGATCGGCTTCAGCCGGGTGCCCTCACAGGTCGGGCAGGGCACCTCGCGCATATAGCCCTCGAAGCGCTCCCGGCTGGAGTCGCTCTCGGCCTCCGAGTGCCGCCGCTTGACGAAGGGCACCACGCCCTCGAAGGAGGTCGTGTAGGCGCGCTCCCGGCCGTACCGGTTGCGGTAGCGGACCTCGATCTGGGTCTTGTGGCCGTACAGCAGAGCCTTTCTGGCGCGCTGCGGCAGCCCGGCCCAGGGGATGTCGGTCCGGAATCCGAGCTCGTCGGAGAGCGCGCCGACCAGCCGTGCGAAGTACTCCTTGGTGTGGCCGTGCGACCACGGGGAGATCGCTCCCTCGTCGAGTGACTTGTCCTCGTCCGGGATGATCAGCTCGGGATCGACCTCCATCCGGGTCCCGATGCCGGTGCAGTCGGGGCAGGCTCCGAAGGGCGAGTTGAACGAGAAGGAGCGCGGCTCCAGCTCCTCGAAGGACAGGTCGTCGTAGGCGCAGTAGAGGTGCTCGGAGTACATCCGCTCACGCTCGGGGTCGTCCGCGGGCAGATCGACGAAGTCCAGGATGACCATGCCGCCGGCCAGTCCGAGCGCCGTCTCGACGGAGTCGGTGAGGCGGCGCTTGGCGCTGTCCTTCACGGTGAGGCGGTCGATGACCACCTCGATGGTGTGCTTCTCCTGCTTCTTGAGCTTGGGCGGCTCGGCGAGCTGGATCGTCTCGCCGTCCACCCGGGCGCGGCTGTACCCCTTGGTCTGGAGATCGGAGAAGAGGTCGACGAACTCGCCCTTGCGCTCCCGCACGAGCGGCGAGAGCACCTGGAAGCGGCTGCCCTCGGGCAGTTCGAGGACCTTGTCGACGATGGCCTGCGGGGACTGGCGCGAGATGGGCCTGCCGCACTGGGGACAGTGCGGCTTGCCGATGCGCGCGAAGAGCAGACGCAGGTAGTCGTAGACCTCGGTGATCGTGCCCACGGTCGAGCGCGGGTTGCGCGAGGTGGACTTCTGGTCGATCGAGACAGCGGGGGACAGGCCCTCGATGAAGTCCACATCGGGCTTGTCCATCTGCCCGAGGAACTGCCGGGCGTACGAGGAGAGCGACTCGACATAGCGGCGCTGCCCCTCGGCGAAGATCGTGTCGAACGCGAGGGATGACTTGCCCGATCCGGAGAGCCCCGTGAAGACGATCAGGGAGTCACGCGGGAGGTCGATCGAGACGTTTTTGAGATTGTGCTCGCGAGCGCCACGAATGATGAGACGGTCGGCCACGCCGGTCCGCACCTTTCTGAGAGAAGAAGCAGGGGCGGAGCCCCCTCCCCAGGGTATGGGGGGCGCCTCAGCGATGTCGGGTGATGGGTTGTTGGATGTCTCTCACGAGCCTATAGCACGCGCATTCGATTACCGGCCTTCGGTAAAGAGCTTCACCCAAAGGAGTGGCGGGGCCTATCGTCAGCCGCATGATCGATCACGCGCGCGACCTGAGATCCCTGGACGAGGCGACCGAACGGCTCCTGGCCTCGGCCGCCGGACTGGACAACGCCGCAGTGGCGGAACCGTCACGGCTCCCCGGCTGGTCCCGCGGACATGTGCTCGCCCATCTCTCCCGTAACGCCGACGCGGTCGGAAATGTTCTCGCCGGGCTGCCGATGTACGCGTCCGCCGAAGCCCGCGACGCCGACATCGAGCGTGACGCCCACCGTCCGCTCACCGCGCAGCTCGCGGATGTACGGGAGAGCGCGGCCCGGCTCCGTGGGCGCGCGTCCCAGCCCGCCGACTGGTCGCGCACTGTGACCCTGCGTAACGGTGTCACCGACACGGCTGCCGGTATCCCCTTCCGTCGGTGGGTCGAGATCGAGCTGCACCACGTCGACCTCGGAATCGGCTACGAGCTGGCGGACCTCTCCGCTGAATTCACCGAGCGGGAGATCGCCTTCCTGCGGGAGCGCTTCTCCGCCGATCCCGCGGTGGCCGGGGTGACGGGACCCGACACGGCTCTGCTGGGCTGGCTGTCGGGACGCGGCGACGGCCAGGGGCTGACGGCTTCCGGCGGTGGCGCGCTGCCGGTCCTGCCCTCGCTCTAGAAGGACGTACGGCGGCGGTCCCCGCCCCGGGCCGCCGCTCTAGACTCGGCACCATGACGTACAGCGGAGTGGTGAAGGTCGGCGGCCCGGCGGACGTACACGAGCTGACAGCTCTGATGATCTCCAAGGTCGCGGTGGGCCCGATGAACAACAACGCGTATCTGCTGCGCTGCCGGGAGACCGGTCAGCAGCTGCTGATCGACGCGGCCAACGACACCGCGACGCTGCTGCAGCTGATCGGGGCCGACTCCATCGCCTCCGTGGCCACCACCCACCGCCACGGCGACCACTGGCAGTCCCTGCAGGAGGTCGTGGACGCCACGGGCGCCCGCACCTACGCCGGGCGGTACGACGCCGGGGGCATCCCGGTCGCCACGGATGTGCCCGTGGAGGACGGTGACACGATCCGGGTGGGCCGGGTCGAGCTGAACGCCCGCCGGCTGATCGGCCACACCCCCGGCTCCCTCGTGCTCATCTACGACGACCCGCACGGCCACCCGCATGTCTTCACCGGTGACTGCCTTTTCCCGGGGGGCGTCGGGAACACCCATGGCGACCCGGAAGCGTTCACCAGCCTGCTCGACGGTGTCGAGGAGAAGCTCTTCGACCGGCTCTCGGACGAGAGCTGGGTCTATCCGGGGCACGGCCATGACACCACGCTGGGCGACGAGCGCCCGCATCTCGGAGAGTGGCGCGCCCGCGGCTGGTGAGCCGCAGGCGCGCGTACGCCCTCTCAACCGGGCCGGCCGGAGCCTCTCCCCCCCGACCGGCCCGGTCAGGCCGGGCCCCGCCGTCAGACGTCGATCCGGTCCTTGCCCGGTGCCTCGGCCTCCTCGGCAGCCTGCTTCCGTCCGGCGATGAGACTGGTCACCGTGGTGACGGCCAGCACGCCGCAGATGACCGCGAGCGAGACCGGAACGGAGATCTCCGGGACAGGCACCCCCGACTCGTGCAGCGCGTGCAGCAGCAGCTTGACGCCGATGAAGCCGAGGATGACCGACAGCCCGTAGCTCAGGTGCACCAGCTTCTTCAGCAGGCCGCCTATGAGGAAGTACAGCTGGCGCAGCCCCATGAGGGCGAAGGCGTTGGCCGTGAAGACGATGTACGGGTCCTGGGTGAGGCCGAAGATCGCGGGGATCGAGTCCATCGCGAACAGCACGTCCGTGGTGCCGATGGCGAGCATCACGACCATCAGCGGGGTCATGATCCGCTTGCCGTTCCGCTCGATGAAGAGCCTGGTCCCGTGGTACCGGTCGGCCACGCCGAGACGTCGCTCGACCGACTTGAGAAGGCGGTTCTCCTCGAACTCCTCTTCCTCCGCGTCCGATCGCGCTTCCTTGATCAGCTTCCAGGCGGTGTAGATCAGGAACGCGCCGAAGAGGAAGAAGACCCACGAGAAGCTCGCGATGATCGCCGCGCCGGCCGCGATGAAGACCGCGCGGAGCACCAGGGCGATCAGGACGCCGAGCAGCAGCACCCGCTGCTGAAGGTGGGAAGGGACCGAGAACTTCGCCATGATCAGGATGAAGACGAAGAGGTTGTCGACGCTCAGCGACTTCTCGGTGATGAAGCCGGCGAAGAACTCGCCGGACGCCTGGCCGCTGCCGAATAGCAGCAGCCCGAGGCCGAAGAGGGCGGCCAGGACGATCCAGACCGCGGTCCAGACTCCGGCCTCCTTGACGGACACGTCGTGGGGCTTGCGGCCGATCACGAAGTCGACCGCGATCAGTGCGCCCAGACCAAGAATGGTCAGCGCCCACAGGGTCAGTGAAACGTCCATCACGCCTCCGGCGATTGCTACGGCTACTTGATCAGCGTCGTCGCTGCCGGAGGTCTCTTCCACCCGTGCCGGACGGACCGGTACGCCGGGCCGGCGCCCCGGGGCCCTGACAGGTCCGTACTGACGGGTGCGCCGCACTTGGGGAGTACTCCCCTCCGCACCAAGAACAGTACAAGGAACACCAAGGGATAGTAAAGGGATTGGTAAGGGTAATTCAAAGACGCAGGTCAGCGCCTTGGGAAAGCGAGGGCCCTGGGAAAGCGAGGGGCTCAAGTACAGGAACAGGAGGACGGGGACGGCCGGCGGGACCCGGTCCTGGTCGGGCCATACCGGGCGGGCCGAGACGGTCAGGCGGTCCCGGTCAGGACCGGCGGGCCGCCGCGACCTGGTCCAGTACCGTCCGGAGCACCGCGCTGCCCGGCGGCGGCAGCGAGGGCTCAAAGGTCCAGGCATGCCCGACCCAGGGATCGGCGATGTGGTCGTCCGGCACCGGAGTGATCCGCAGGAAGGAGCGCCACAGGGGATCGAGCACCGGGCCGTACCCCCGCGCGTCCTCCCGGTCCGCGACCATCAGCAGATGGACCCCGGCAGCGGGCCCCTCGTCGGCCAGGTAGCGCAGGTGGGTGAGGGCCCGGTCGTCGAACCCGTGCGGGAAGTCATTGACGATCAACAGCTGCTCCGCCGTGTCCAGATCCGGCGGCAGGGAGTCGGCCGCGCCCCCGCGGACCGCCATCTGCGCCAGATCCACCCGCCGCACCAACTCCGCGAGGACAGCGGCCACCCCCTGAGCACCGGTGGCCGGGGGCGCGCCGAGCACTCCGGAGCCGGTCAGGGGAGCCAGCGGTCCGGCGCCCGAACCCGCCGGGTCGATCACCCGGACGGTGAACTCCCCCGCCGGGTGCACGGCCAGCAGCCGGGCCGCGTGGGCGACAGCGGTGTCCATGGCGCGCGTACGCAGCGCGGCGGAATCAAGATCCGCCGCGGATCCGGTCCGGCCGCTGTCGACCCAGAGCCCGCGCTCAAGCGGCAGCCGTACCAGCATCGGAATCCGCAGCGCGGGCCGGACCGGCAGATGCAGATCGCCGACGCGCAGCGCCGACGGTGGCTGCGTCGGCACCCGGTACCCGTGCCAGACCGGGTGGTCCCAGCGGGCGAAGGCCGGGGCCAGGGCAGGTTCGACCACCCGGGACTCGGCCGTCAGCTGATCGAGATCCCGGTCGAGCACCTCCCTTGCCCGAGCCGCCAGCCCGTCCCGCTTCTCCTGGGCCTGCCGCCGTGCTTCGGCGCCCGCGGATCCGGTACGGCCGCGCGGGTCGGAGAGGGCGTCGGAGGTCTCGCGCTCCAGGCGTGAGTCGGCGAAGTCGACGGCGCTGCGGTACGCGGCCGCAGTACGGGCCAGGTCCTCGAACATGCCCCGGACCTGGTTGTACAGACGCTCCTCCATGGACCAGCCGTTGGCGTCGCCCGCGACGGGCTGGGGCTGCTCCCCCGGCCGGGGGCGGGGAACCGCCGGGGATGGCGCCGGGGGCGCGGGGCGCTGCCGGCGGGGGTGCGTGTAGTCGACCGGGCCTGCGAGACGTCCGCCGGTCCCGGTACCACCGGGCCCCTCGACCGGTACGGGGCGCGTGGGCGGCGGCGTGGCGGCGGGAGGGCCCGCATCCGCGTCGCGGCCGGTGGGAGCTGTCCTGTCTCCCTGCGCGGGACGCGGTGGGCCCGTCGATGCGGCGTGCGCTGCGTCGCCCACGGCCGCGGTGCGGATCGTGTCCGCCAGCGCTCCGGCACCCGGCAGCCCCTGGTCACCGAGCAGGTCGGCGAGGCCGCCCGCGTATCCCTGGCCGACGGCACGGACCTTCCACGCCCCCTGTCTGCGGTAGAGCTCCAGGGCGATGACCGCGGACTCGGCACCGAGTCCGGTGAGGGTGTAGCTGACGATCTCCGCGCCGTCCGGCCCCATGACAGCGGTGAACGGCGCGGCGAGGGAGCCGAACGAAGGGGGCCCGCCGGTGGCTGCGGGCAGTGCCAGCAGGACGTTCACCCGGTGTACGGCCTCCGGCAGCGACTCCAGGTCCACCGTGAGCCGATGGTCCGGCGCCGTCCGCCGTGACACTTCGAGACCGGGCAGCCGCGGGAAGCCGGGGTGGGCGACCCACTCCGGGCCACGGACCCTTCCCTGCACGTCACTCAGGACCGCGCCGGTGAGAACCGGCCTCCCTGCCGACACCCGGATCTCCAGTCGGACCGGGGGCAGGGGGTGGTTCTGTCCGCGGACCAGCTCGGCCGTCATCGCGCGTGTCCCCTCGTCGCGTCGCGGTGTGTCAGCTTGTGGTTCCGGCGGCCTCTGAAGAGGTCTGAACAGCCAGTTCTGAACAGGCAGTTCCCGGCAGCCCAAGGCCGCCGGGAACCGATCGCGCGCTCTTCGGGCGCCGGGTGGTGACGCCTACAGGTGCGGCAGGATCGCGGGCATCAGGTCCTGGAACGTACGGCCGTTGGCCGGGTTGCCGATGGCCGTCATCTGCCAGCTGCCGCCCGCGCGGTGCACCTTCGCCATGATCTGGGCGGTGAACTGGCCGCCGCCGTCGAGCGTGTAGCGGGCGAGCTCTTCACCGTTGGTCTCGTCGACGATGCGGCAGAAGGCGTTCTGCACCTCCTGGAACGTCTGGCCGGTGAAGGAGTTCACCGTGAAGACGATCTGGTCGATGTGGACGGGGACCCGCGCGAGGTCGACAAGGATCGCCTCGTCGTCGCCGCCCTGACCCGCGCCGCCGACCAGGTTGTCACCGGTGTGCTGCACCGAGCCGTCGTCGCTGACGAGGTGGCGGAAGAACACCACGTCCACCGGCTGCTTGTCGGCGAAGAGCACCGCCGACGCGTCGAGGTCGATCTCCCGGGTGCGCGATCCGAACAGGCCACGGCGCGGCGCCGCCTGCCAGCCGAGTCCCATCCGCACCGCGGTCAGGGTGCCCCCGTCGTTCTTCTGCAGGCTGATGGCCTGCCCCTTGGTCAGATTGACACCAGGGCCCTTGGCAAAATTGGCCGTCACGCGCTGTCCCTTCTTCCTGTTTCCCCACGTTTTCCCCGCACCCTACGCAGACACGCGGACATCGCAGGAGGGCCGGGGCTCTTTTGTGTCGTTGTTGCAACAACTGTCGTTCTGGCCGCATCGGGCCGGGCGAGTCCGCAACGGGTCAGGCCAGCCCGCCCTCCTTCATCTGGCGCAGCTCCTTCTTCAGTTCACCGACTTCGTCACGGAGCCGGGCGGCCACCTCGAACTGCAGATCCGCGGCAGCGGCGCGCATCCGCTCGGTCATCTCCTCGATGATTCCGGCCAGTTCCTCGGCGGGGCGGTCGGTCGGGACCGCCTTCGCACCCTTCGCGGCCTTGCCGCCCTTTGCCGCCGCGCCACCGAGCGCGGGGACCGGGGCGGTCGGCTGCTTGCCGTCCTTCGCCTTGCGGTAGCCCGTGCCGAGCAGCTGCTCGGTATCGACCTCCTCGCGGGCGATCGTCGCGACGATGTCGTTGATCTTCTTGCGCAGCGGCTGCGGGTCGAGGCCGCGCTCCTTGTTGTACGCGACCTGCTTCTCACGGCGGCGGTTGGTCTCCTCGATGGCCTTCTCCATCGCCGGGGTGACCCGGTCCGCATACATATGGACCTGCCCGGAGACGTTCCGCGCGGCACGGCCGATCGTCTGGATCAGGGACGTGCCCGACCGGAGGAAGCCCTCCTTGTCGGCGTCGAGGATGGCCACCAGCGACACCTCGGGGAGGTCGAGACCCTCACGCAGCAGGTTGATGCCGACCAGTACGTCGTACTCCCCGGCCCGCAGCTCGCGCAGCAGCTCGATACGGCGCAGGGTGTCCACATCGCTGTGCAGATAGCGCACCTGGATACCCAAGTTGAGGAAGTAGTCGGTGAGATCCTCGGCCATCTTCTTGGTGAGGGTGGTGACCAGGACCCGCTCGTCCTTCTCGGTACGCGTACGGATCTCGTGGACCAGGTCGTCGATCTGCCCCTCGGTGGGCTTGACCACGACCTCGGGGTCGACGAGTCCGGTGGGGCGGATGATCTGCTCCACGAAGCCGTCGCCCCGGGAGAGTTCGTAGTTGCCCGGCGTGGCGGAGAGGTAGACGGTCTGCCCGATCCGCTTCTGGAACTCCTCCCACTTCAGTGGCCTGTTGTCCAGGGCGGAGGGCAGCCGGAAGCCGTGGTCGACGAGGGTGCGCTTGCGGGAGGCGTCGCCCTCGTACATCGCACCGATCTGCGGAACCGTGACATGCGACTCGTCCAGGACCAGGAGAAAGTCCTCGGGGAAGTAGTCGAGCAGGGTGTTGGGCGCCGTGCCGGGATCGCGGCCGTCGAAGTGCATCGAGTAGTTCTCGACGCCGGAGCAGCTGCCGATCTGGCGCAGCATCTCCAGGTCGTAGGTGGTGCGCATGCGCAGTCGCTGGGACTCCAGCATCTTGCCCTGCTTGTCCAGCTCCGCGAGCCGCTCCTCCAGCTCCTTCTCGATCCCGTTGACCGCCTTCTCCATGCGCTCCGGGCCCGCCACGTAGTGCGTCGCGGGGAAGACGTAGAGGGACTGGTCCTCGCTGATGATCTCGCCGGTGAGCGGGTGCAGCGTGGAGAGCGCCTCGATCTCGTCGCCGAACATCTCGATCCGGACGGCGAGCTCCTCGTACACCGGGAAGATCTCGATGGTGTCGCCGCGCACCCGGAAGGTGCCCCGTGTGAACGCCGTGTCGTTGCGGGTGTACTGGATGTCGACGAACCGGCGCAGCAGCTCGTCCCGGTCCACCTCCTGGCCGACCTTGAGGGAGACCATCCGGTCCACGTACTCCTGGGGTGTGCCCAGGCCGTAGATGCAGGAGACGGAGGCGACCACGACCACGTCGCGACGGGTGAGCAGTGAGTTCGTGGCCGAATGGCGGAGGCGCTCGACCTCCTCGTTGATCGAGGAGTCCTTCTCGATGTACGTATCGGACTGCGGGACGTACGCCTCGGGCTGGTAGTAGTCGTAGTACGAGACGAAGTACTCGACGGCGTTGTTGGGGAGCAGCTCGCGGAACTCGTTCGCCAGCTGGGCGGCGAGCGTCTTGTTCGGCGCCATCACGAGCGTGGGGCGCTGCAGCTTCTCGATCATCCAGGCAGTGGTCGCCGACTTGCCGGTACCGGTCGCACCGAGCAGGACGACATCCTTCTCACCTGCACGGATACGCTTGTCGAGCTCGGCGATGGCCGTCGGCTGGTCACCGCTGGGCTGGTAGGGACTGACGACCTCGAAAGGCGCCACCGTGCGTTCGATCTTGGAAACGGGCCGCATGCAACCACCGTACGACCACCCACTGACAACCGGGTCCCTTCGCCGTCCGGGCCACGCTGTCGGTGGGCCGCCGTACGGTGGGGGACGTGGAGAACGAAACGCAAAGTGTCGAGTGGGTCACGGTCGGCAGCGCCATCGGTCCGCTGCTCCTGGCCGCGAGCGGCCGGGGCCTGGTCACGGTCGTCTTCCATGCCGTCCCCGCGGTGCG
The DNA here is from genome assembly GCF_042751845.1 of Streptomyces sp. NPDC059398. Lineage (NCBI taxonomy): Bacteria > Bacillati > Actinomycetota > Actinomycetes > Kitasatosporales > Streptomycetaceae > Streptomyces > Streptomyces sp. NPDC059398. The sequence continues at coordinate 20,080 of NZ_JBHYWP010000060.1, forward strand.
CCGCAGGGCGCTGGAGCGGCTGGCCGCCCGGTTCGCGGCCCCGCCCGTTGAGGACCCGGAATCGCCGCGGCTGGCCGAGCCCATACGCCAGCTCGCCGCCTATTTCGACGGCGGGCTGCGCACCTTCACCCTGCCGCTGGACTGGTCGCTTTCCGCCGGGTTCAACCGCCAGGTGCTGCGGGAGCTGGCGGCCGGGGTGCCCTACGGGTCGGTGGTGGGGTACGGCGATCTCGCCGCCCGGGTGGGCCGGCCGGGGGCCGCGCAGGCGGTGGGTGTCGCGATGGCGTCGAACCCGCTGCCCGTGGTGGTGCCCTGCCATCGCGTGGTGGAGAGCGACGGCGGCCTGGGCGGGTTCGGCGGCGGCCCGGAGACGAAGCGGCAGCTCCTGGCACTGGAGGGCGTTCTCCCGCAGCCTCTGTTCTGACCGGTCCGCTCCGGATCGCTTCGGCCCGCCGCGGCCCCCTGGCGTCCGGCGGGCCGGCCGCCCCGCGGGCGGGCGCGGCCGGGATGTTCCGCGGCCGGAGCCCAAGGGCTTCAGAGGCTGATGTGGTACGCCTTGCGCAGCGTCTCGTGGACGGTCCAGGTCGTACGGTCGCCCTCCCGCAGCACACAGGCGTCACCGGGGCCGATCCGCATCGTCTCGCCACCTTCGACGGCGACGGTCGCCCGCCCGCTGACGACGACGAACAGTTCGTTGGCCTCGGTGTCGGTCACCACTCCGGGCGTGATCTGCCAGATCCCGCGCAGCTGCGTGCCGTCCGGGGACTCCCACAGGACCTTTCCGGTGACCACCGGGTCTCCGGAGACGATCTGTGCGGCGTCGAGCGGTTCGGGCTCCAGCTCGGCATCCGGTATGTGCACGGCGAAGGAGGCGGGGGTCTGATCAGTTGTCGTCATGGCGGGCAACCTTAGCGACCAGGACGGGCTGGAAGAATCCGGTGTCCACGGGGGCGTGCCAGCCGGTCTCCGTGAAGCCCGCGGCCTCCGCGAATCCCGCCGTCTCGGCCGGGGCCAGCGCCCAGTAGGTGGCGCGCCGGGTCCGGGTCGCCCAGGTGCCGTCCCCGGGCAGCAGCTGGAAGTGCTCCAGGTCGTAGCGTTCGCCGTCCGGGTGCCAGTGCCACAGCTGGAAGGTGATGGTCCTGCCGCCGTCCGGTCCCACCGCCACCTGGGGCGCAGTGGACTGCGGCTGTTCGCGGCGCAGTTGCTCGTACGGCCGGGTGGACAGCAGAAGCAGCCCGCCGGGCCGCAGCACCCTGCGCATCTCGCCCAGTGCGGCCCGTACGTCGTGGGGCGTCAGCAGGTGGGGCAGCGAGTTGTCGGCACAGACGACGAGGTCGAAGGAGGCGCTCCGGAAGGGCAGTGCGCGCATATCGGCGGCGCACGCGGCGAACGGCAGCCCGCGCGCGGCTGCTTCACGGGCGGCCCGTGCGGTGGCCACCGGGCTGAGATCACTGCCGGTGACCCGGTGCCCGTGCGCCGCGAGTCCGAGCGCCTGGGTGCCGATGCCACAGGCGCAGTCGAGAACGTCGCGGCCGCCCGGACCGAGCGCCGCGGAGGCCAGCGTGTCGAGGGCGGCCCCCTGCCGCGCGACGGCGGCATCCCAGTCCGCGTACACCGCGTCGTAATCGGCGGCGAGTTCGTCGTAGAAGCGCCGGGTCGGGTGCATGGTGCGCAGGTTATCGGGGCGCGGACAGGGACGCTCAGCCGATTGTCAGTGGTGGCGTCTAGCTTGGAATCAGTGGAGACCGGCCGGAGGGGGCCGGTCCTTGGGGAGGGGTGTGCCGTGGTTGCTGTGGGGTCGGGAGAGACGACATATCTGGAGCTTTCCCAGGAGGGCGCCGGAGCGCACAAGTTCTACGAAGTGACCGTCAGCGGGACGACGGTGGCCGTGCGGTACGGACGGATCGGCGCGGACGGCCAGCGCCAGGTCGCGTCCTTCCCGACCCCGGCCAAGGCTCAGGCCGCGGCGGCCAAGAAGGTGGGCGAGAAGGTCCGGAAGGGGTATGCACCGGCCGTGCGGGGGCAGCGGGCGGCGCGCGCGGTGACGCGCCGCCAGGTGACATCCGCTCCCTCGACGGCACGGGCCACGGCCCCCGTCCTCTGGCGCTTCCGTACCGGCACTTCGGCGTTCGGGATCCACATCGACACGGACCACTGCTGGGTGGGCAATCAGCACGGCGATGTCTACACACTCGGCCACGACGGCGAGGTGCTGTCCCGCTTCTCGCTGCCGGACGGCGTCAAGTGCCTGGTCGCTGACGACTTCTGGATCTACGCGGGCTGTGATGACGGCAAGGTGTACGACCTGTCGTCCAAAGTGCCCTTCGCCGCCTACGAGATCGCGGAGGACATGGACATCTTCTGGCTGGACATCCACGAGGGCGTGCTGCACGTGTCGGACCGCAGCGGCGGCCTCACGGTCATCGACCACGAGGACGAGTTCCAGTGGTCGCGCCGCTCCAAGGGCAGCAATGCCTGGATGGTCCGGGCCGACGACCATGCGGTCTACCACGGACACACCCGGGGTGTGACGGCGTACGCGGCGGACGGCAGCGGCGAGTTGTGGCACACGGACACCCACGGCGGAGTGCTGTTCGGCTGGCAGGAGGAGGCATCCGTGTACGCCGGCACCGGCCGGCAAGTGGTCGAGCGGCTCTCCAAGGCGACCGGCCGCAGCGAGGCCAGGTACCAGTGCGACGCGGCCGTGTACTCGTGCGCGACATCCGCCGACGGCGAGTATGTCTTCGCGGGCGACCTGGCCTCGTCCGTCTACTGCTTCACCTCGGACGGCACCCGGCTGTGGAAGCTGGGTACGGGCGGCGGCTCGGCGCTCTCCATGCAGTACCACGAAGAGAAGCTCTATATCGTCACCACCGACGGCTCACTGGCCTGCATCGACGCGAGCGAGACAGCGATCACGGCGGCACAGGGCGGGAGTCTCCCGGTCGCCGTGGATGTGAAGCAGGCTGCCGCGCTGCCCACCTACACACCGATGGCCGACGTGGCCACGGTAAGCGCGCTGCCCGCGCCGGGCGCCGGGGTCGTCGTGGAGTGTGTGCAGGCCGGCGGCAGGCTGCGGGTCCAGGTGGTGTCGGACGGCTATGAGCCTGCCTGGCATGTGCAGTTCCCCCGGGGCATACGACAGGCGGGCGCCCGCTATGTGGTGGATGCCCTGCACCCCTCGTCGGGTGGCTTCTACCGGGTACGGGGCGAGATAAAGCGCCTGGTCTAGGGGTTCTGCTCTCCGAGTTCTCCGATGCTCCGAGTCCGGGTCCGGGTCCGGGGGATCTGTCCGGATCAGGCCGGTGGGCCGGACCAGGCAAGGTGGTCGGGATGATCTGCCCGGATGACGACATCCGCGGTCTCCGCGGGGCAGACCTCTTCCTCGTACCGCTGGAAGGCGGGCAGCGTCCACTGCTCGTCCGATCCGGTACGGCGCTGGAGTGCGCCCGGCGAAAGCCGGAGATGGATGCCCAGATCGAAGGGAAACCAGTGTCCGAAGAGCAGCGGTCCCTGCACGATGAGTACCGCGCCCTCCGGCAGCTGCTGGTACGGGCTGCGGGTGGCGCGGTCGGTCACCGGATCCCAGAGTTCGGGCAGCACACGTCCGCTGCCGCCCGCCTCTAGTGGGCCGAAGACCTCGCGCCAGAGCGCGCCGACGTCGAACCAGCCGCTGTAGTACGCGTCCGGGTCCCGCTTCCCGTACTCGTACCGCAGCGAGGCCGGGCGCAGGAAGCCCTGTGTACTGACCACCTGGACGGATCGGCCGCGCAGCCGCAGCCCTTCGGCGACAGCGGCGGCCAGCTCTCCCGTGGGCGCGGCAGGTGCACCGTCCAGCGCGATCTTGGGCCACGGACCACCGTCCGATGCCTTCAGTTCGTCGGCGCTCCGGACCAGAGCACCGGCCAGCCGTTCCCAGGAGATCGCTTCGAGTCGCACCCGTTCATCATGACCTGTTCATCACGGCCTGTTCACCGTCCCCCTTCCCCGAACCGGGCCTCTACGATCAGCCCCATGAATCTGGAATTCGCACAGAGGTTCGCTGCGGAGTGGCGGGAGGACTGGAACTCGCACGACTTGGAGCGCATTCTCGCGCACTACCACGAGGACGTGACCTTCAGTTCGCCGATGATCGCGCGCTTCAACGGTGACGCATCGGGGACGGTCCGGGGCAAGGACGAGCTGCGTGCGTACTGGCGGACGGGGCTCGCCCGTATCCCGGATCTGCACTTCGATGCCATGGACGTACGGGCAGTGGTGGATTCGCTCGTGATCGACTACCGGAACCAGATCGGCGGGCGGGTCTACGAGGTGCTGACCTTCCGGGACGGTCTGGTGATCGCGGGTTTCGGTGCGTACGGACCGGTCCTCGCCGTCGAGGAGTAGGGCATGGAGCGGGCCCGGAGGTATGTCCAACCTCCGGGCCCTGGTGATGCCGCCCCACTGCACACGCCGGTACGTTTGAGAGCACAGGTCAGCTGTTACGTCATCGCGCTCTGCCATTGAGCTACCGCCCCGGGAAGAGGGGCGGGCCGGGGTCGAACCGGCAACCGACGACCAAGCCCGTGCCCGGTCGGGCCGGCGATGGGCGGCGCATACTGAATCTGGAGCGAGAGTCTGAGGCAGAACGCGGCTCATGCCGCTGCATCACGACGAACTTCAGTTTCAGTTTGCGCTCCTCGCGCGCCCCCCGGGGCCCCGCCGGCGGGCCGCGGGGGGGGGTTGGCCTCCCCGGGAGTCACCCCCCCCGGGTCTCTCTCACACCCACGCCCCCCCCCTCAC
>NZ_JBHYWP010000060.1:24871-26036 GCF_042751845.1 Streptomyces sp. NPDC059398
TTGTGTCTGAGGCAGACCGGGGATCATGCCGCTGCAACACCACTAATTTCATTTTCTGTTGGCGCCCCGCGCGGCCCCCGGGCCGCCCTGCGGCGGCCCGGGGAGTCTGTGACGCTACCCCTGTCCGTCCCCCAGGAGGTAGCCGAATACCGCATCGCCCACGTACTCGTCGGCGACATCGGCGCTGTTCGCGTCCTCGCGGGCGAACTTCACCGCCTGCTGAAGCTTCTCGATCCGGCCCACCAGCTCATTGACCCGGCGGGCCGGCAGCGCGCCGGAGAACTTCACCGTGGTCCAGTAGCCGACCGGCACATCCTCGTAATACACCTCGACCTGTGCCGGGTGATTCTCGGTCGCCTCGGCCTTGACGTGGTTGCGGGGCACTTTTCTCGTACGGACCGTGCGCACCGGCTCTGTCTTCCAGGCGTCGGTTGAAGGGTCCTGCACCCAGAATTCGGATGCGTCGAGAATCGGCAGCTTCCGTGCGAAGGCAAGCAGCTCCGTGAGCTGTTTCTCCAGGAAAAGCAGATACGGGACCGGTACGGCGGTGAGCAGTACACGTCCCTCGACCTTCACATCGGCGCGGGCGGAGCAGTTCGCCCAGTCCTTGGTGGCAGTGACATCGAAGAGCCTGGTCAGGGTGGCGGCGGTGTCCCGCAGCACATCCTCGGCCTGCACCTGCACCCGCGTGGACTCGGGGGGCAGCTGCTCGCCCTCTTCGTCCTTCGGCTGGTAGGTGCGGGAAATTCCCGACAGCAGGACCGGCTTCTGCAGTCCCTGCTGGGCTGCGGTGAGGTCCTGGTGGGACTTGGACTTGATTCCCTTTTCGACTGCGATGATCTGATTGAGTTTCGCCACGGATGGAACGTAGCAGCGACAACTCCCTTGCATCCAGGGGTTATTACGGTGCACGACTCAGGGGGCGGGGAGCGGATACGGCGCTCCCCGGTAGGATCTCGGTATGCCACTGTCCGGGCCATCGCATCCCTCCCTCACATCCGTCAGAGGATGGCAAAAACGCCATTCACGGCAGCCCGACCGCGACTAGAATGAACAATCCGAAAGCGGGCAGCGGGCAGCGGGCAGCGGGCAGCGGGCAGCGGGCAGCGGGCAGCGGGCAGCGGGCAGCGGGCAGCGGGCAGCGGGCAGCGGGCAGCGGGCAGCG
>NZ_JBHYWP010000060.1:26136-49065 GCF_042751845.1 Streptomyces sp. NPDC059398
GGCAGAAGACCGTCCTCTTCGCAGCGCGTTCGGCGACGGCGCTCCACCGGCTCCTCGATGTGGCACCGGTCTTCGCCGGTGACAACCGGATCGGTCAACGCCGCTTCACGCTGGTCCCCGGCTCGGACTTCGCCGTCGACGCACTCGCCGCGATAGAGCACGCGGGGGCACCCACCATCCCCTGGGCGGAGGCCCTGCGGCAGCCCCACGACCTGATTGTCGCCGCCAGCCCCAAGGGCGATCTGGACCTGCTGACCGGGCCGCTCGCCCTGCTTCCGCACGGTGCGGGCTTCAACAAGTCGCTCGCCGACGAGGGCTCCGACGACACGGCGTCCGGGCTCGATCCCGTATGGCTGCTGCGCGACGGCCGGCCCCTCGCCGAGCTGCACGGGCTCGCCCATCCCGGCCAGGTGGCGCGGCTCGCAGCCCGCAGCCCGGCCGCCGCCGCCCGCGCGGCCGTGGTCGGCGACCCCGCGCTGGACCGTATGCTCGCCTCACTTCCACGCCGGGCCGCCTACCGCACCGCCCTCGGGACCGGAGGCCGCCGGCTCATCGCCCTCACTTCGACATGGGGGCCGGAATCCCTGCTGGCGCGGAGGCCGGAGCTGCCTGCTGAGCTGACCGCGCAACTCGACTACGACGCTTACCAGTTGGCGCTCATCCTGCATCCGAACGTGCACAGCAGGGCGGGGGCGTACGACCTGCGGGAGGCTCTCGCCCCTGCCCTCGCGTCAGGGATGATCCTGCCGCGGCCGTACGAGGAGTGGGCCTCGGTCCTGGTGGCGGCCGACGGTGTGGTCACCGACCACGGTTCGACGGCGCTCTACGCGGCGGCGCTGGGCACTCCGATGGCAGCCGCGTGCGACGGCGGCGGCGAACTCGTCCCCGGCACACCGATGGCCGAACTCCTCGGCCGGGTAACGGCCCTGGACACACCGGCCACTCTGGAAGCGGCCCTTGCCGCTCACTCCCCGGGCACGCTCCGCGCGCTGGCCGCCCCGGCCTTCGCCGAACAGGGCAGGGCCCTGGGCCGGCTGCGGACCGAGCTCTACGCGCTACTCGATATCGCTCCCCCGACGTCCGGGATCAGCGCTCGCCCCCTTCCGCCGCCCACTCCCGCCGTGTCCAGCCCAGCCGCCTTCGCGGTACGGACGGAGGTCGACGGCGAGGACATCCGCATCGAACGACGTCCCGCCCCCACTGAGTCTCCGGCCCACCACCTCGCGGCCGAGTTGGAACGCGCCACCGTCCCGCAGTCCCAGAGTGCGGCACTGCTCTTCCGCCGCCGTACCGGGCCGCACCTGACCGCGCCGCTCCTGACCGCACCGCACTCCGTCACCTGGACGGCGGCCGGCTGGACCGCGCGCGCCCTCTCCGACCACCCGGGACGCCGTACCGCCGCGGTCGAGCTCTCCGCCGGCCGCTGGCTGCTCCGCAGACCGCAGGCGCCGCTGCTGACCGTCCGCGTCGAGGGGTCCCCCGGAGAGGGAACCGTCGTACGGACCGATCCGGCCGCCGTACTCTCCGGCGTGCACGCCTGGCTCACCGCCAACCCCCATCCCGGCGTCCCGCTCACCCTGCACTGCCGGGTGGCGGGCCGGACGTACCGTACGCACCTGACGCCGGCCACCGCCGACGAAGCGGCGCACGAACTGTAGCCACCGCGCGGCAGACACGGGGCACAGGCATGAGGCACAGGCACGGGGCACACTGCCCCGCCCCGCCCGGGCAGGGCGGGGGAAGGACCGGATTACGGCGCGCCGCCCCCGTCGGAGTCCGCGTCGGGCAGGCCGCCCTCCCGTTCGCGGATCTCACCGGCCGAGGCCCGGTGCGAAGCCGCTGTCTCCTCGTCGCCGCAGGCCGCCGCCAGTGAGGCCATCGCTTCCAGGATCCGCACCTCGTCCCGTCCCGCACCGCGCTCACGGGCACCCACCAGGGCGGCGGCGTACAGCTCGGCGGCCTCGTCGTGCCGGGCCAGCCGTTGCAGCACCCGGCCCAGTTCAAAACCGGTCCTGGCGGTCATCCGTTCACGCTGCTGCTCCCTGGCCGTCGCATGGGCCCTCGCCAACAGCTCTGCTGCCCCGTCCAGTTCGCCCAGGGCCGCTGCCGCCTGTCCCAGCAGGTGGTTCTGGAGCAGCGCTCCGTACGCGTTGCCGATCCGGGTGTGGATCTCCCGTGACTCCTCGAAGTCCGGCACCGCGCGCGCCCAGTCCCCCTGTACGGAACGGACCCTGCCACGGAACTCCAGCGCGGACGCCCACAGTTTCAGCGCGGCTCGGGCCGGCGCGGGGGCTTCACCGAGCAGCCGGGCTCCGTTCACCGCGAGCCCCACCTCGGTCTCCGCCTCCTCGTACCGCCCCTGTTCCCAGAGCGGCCGGGCGAGCTGGCAGCGCATGCGCACCAGGGCGGCGGTGTGTCCGGCCCGCTGGGCGGCGTCCCGGCCGGTGCGGAACGCTTCGGTCACCTCGCCGAAGTGCGCGTGATCGAGGAAGTGCGTCCACAAGGGTTCGCAGAGCGCCCAGGCCTCTGTGTCCATGCCGTACGCGTACGCGGCGCGCACACATCCGTACAGCGCGAGCCGTTCGGCCTCCAGCCACCGCAGGGCGTGCTGCTTGCTCGCCCCGAACTCGACATCCGGTGCGCCTGCGACGGCGGGCACGGGCTCGGCGAACGTCATACGCGCTCCCGCGGCCAGCTCGTCCGCCCGCTGCGCCTGGCGCAGATACCAGCGGATCACCCTTCCGCGTGCCTCGGCGGCCTCGCCCTCCTCGCCGTACCGGCGCGCGCAGCGCACCGCGTGGGCCCGGAGCAGATCGTGCATCACCGGGCGGCCGCCCCGGCCCGGCAGCAGCAGACTGGCCCGCTCCAGTTCCTCCAGGGCATCCTCGGCCGCATCCGCATCCGCGCCGAACAGTGCGGTGACGGCCTCCGGAGCGAGATACGGAACGGGGTACACCGCGAGCAGCCGGTACAGCCGGGCGGCCTCCGGACCGAGGTCCCCGTATGCCGCGTCCCAGACGGCTTCGACCATGGGGAGCCCCCTCTCCGCGAGCTCGTCGGTCAGCTGGGCGACCAGGCGCAGCAGTGTCCTCCTGCGGTGCTTGCGCAGCCACTCGCCCGCGACCTCCAGTGCGGCGGGCAGGCCCCCGCATGCCCGCGCCAGGGCCTCGGCCGCCGCCGGCTCGGTGGAGAAGCGCGGGTCGTCGGCGATTTCGCGCAGCAGCTGGGCGGCGTGCCCATCACCGAGCGGGCCCAGGGGAATCTCCAGGCCGGGGCCACCCTTGAGATCGTCCAGCCGTCCCTGGCTGATGGCGATCACCACGCACTCCGCCGACGCGGGCAGCAGCTCCTCCAGCTCAAGACCGACCCGGACGTTGTCGACCACGACGACCAGACGTCTGCCCTGGGTACGGGCCCAGTACTGTCTGCGGCGCCCGGCGTACGTCGGCTCCACCCAGTCCGGCCGCACTCCGAGCGAGCGGAGCAGCTCTCCCAGGACCTCGGCAGTCTCCACGCCGCCGTCCCTGCGGTGGTCGTCGAGGTCGACGAACCGCAGGGCATCGGGGAACTCGCCGGCCAGCCCCCGCGCGAGCCGCACCCCGAGCGCCGTCCTGCCGACGCCGCGCAGCCCGTGGACCGCTACGACGAACGGCCGCTCGGCCCCACCGCCGCCGGCTCCCCCGGCCGCCCCTCCGGCCGTCGCCCGGTGTTCCCGAACCGCCCTGCTGACAGCGGCCTGTTCGTCGTCCCTGTCGACGAAGTGCGCGGCGCCGGGCGGCAGCTGGAAAGCGGCCACCTCGGGGCCCGTATCCGCGCTCTCATGAAAGTGGACCTCCCCCACGCTTCCGGCCTGGACGACCGTCCCCACTCTGGCCTGACCGCTCACGCTGTTCCGCGTCTCTTCGACCACGTATCAACTCTATGCAGTACCACTGACATTGGGGCACGCCACAACGGGAAGTCAGGTGACATGACGGATCGCCCGCTGCTCCTCATCGACGTGGATGGCCCCCTCAACCCGTACGCCGCCCGGCTCGTCCGGCCGCGCGGTTACACGACCCACCGGCTCCACCCGGCGAACTGGCTCGCCCGCCAGACGCCTGGCTCCCGGAGCCACCGCCGCGGCCTGCGCGTCCGGCTCCACCCGGAGCACGGCTCCCGCCTCACCGCACTCCCCTTCGAACTCGTCTGGGCGACGACCTGGATGCACGAGGCGAACGAGATGATCGCCCCGGTCATCGGTCTGCCGGGCAGCCTTCCGGTCATCGAATGGCCCGAGCTCTTCGCCAAGGACCCCGACGGCCTCTACTGGAAGACCCGCCCGCTCCTGGAGTGGGCAGCGGGCCGCCCCTTCGCCTGGGTGGACGACATGATCACGGACCTCGACACGGCACATGCCACGGCGCACCATGACGCGCCATCGCTCCTGCTGCGGATCAACCCCCGACGTGGCTTACGGGAGAAGGACTTCACCTGCCTGACCGACTGGTCGAAGTCGCTCTGACTGGTGGGCAAGGCCGACAGAACCTGTGATGGCCGGAGGCCGTCGTCGCGTCCACGGCCAACAGTTTCGATAATGACGGCACTGCCTACAGGCTCCGCCCCTATGCGCGTCCTTGGGGTGATCCGACACATTGGGCTGCCCGACACCACACCCCAGCGCCTCCCTGACGTAGCTCCTGCCGATGTCCCCCGAGCGCGGTATATGGGCGAGGCAACACGGCACGGCCATTCTCATCGACAGGGCCAATCACCGCACCGCTGACCACACAGTTTGGGCCGACTCGCCCTAATGCAGCCGCAGAGCATGTCCCGAGGCCGGACGTTTCCCGAGCTGGGCACACCAACTCCGTCAGGACAGGCCCGTTCAGCGCGCTGTTCCGCAAGGAAGTACTCGTCGGTATCCGCGACATGCCCAGCCTTGAGATCCAGACCGCCCGAGCCTGAGCGACCTGGAGTTCACCCCGCTGTATCGGTACGCCTGCTGCCATCCGCGCCAGAACAGCCAGAGCTTCTCGCTATCCCGTGGGCATACGGGCGCCGTAGGCTGGGATGCCCACCGAGTCCATCGCCGACTGGCCTGAGGCCTGGGGCATTCATAGTTACGCTCAGGACGTACATCAGGCCCATCGATAGCCTTATTCACCCGACGCAACTGCTGACCTACTGTAAGGACCAAGTCCGAAGTGAGTGCGACGCCGCTGACCCCCGAGGCCCCTGCCAAGCTGTGCGGCTTCCAGCTGACGGGGAGGGCTTGGGCGTAGCAGAATATAACAGGTCCGCCTCAGCGAATCCCCGGTCGGTGGTGTAGCCGCCGGCAAGATGATCGAGCCCGCTGGCCTCCCATTCCATCCCCGCCTGACAGCGCCTCATTCCCCTCCTCCAGTACGACTGTCGGCCCGCTCCCGCTCATCTCGAGGCCGAAACTACCGACGGCCGTTGGCCTCCACTCGTACCGTAGGACACTCCACATGCTGAGGACACGTCCCACCCCATGGAGGAATCGAGTTGATGCCAGCCATCATTACTGTCAATGTGCAATCCACAACCCACACCCCGAGGCGACTCTCATGAACACCGCCGGTCTCGATACCCAGCCCAGCGCCGATACATACGAACTCGAAGATCTAATTCCCCGTGCATGGGCCGGACACGTCCGCGTGCCCCACTTCCAGCGGGACTTCCGCTGGGGCACTCAAGACGTCCTCCGCCTGTTCGACAGCATTGTCCGCGGCTATCCGATCGGCAGCCTACTCCTGTGGGTGCGACACTCACCGGCTCAGCGTATGACTCTCGGGGCGCTATCGATCGACGCTCCGGAGTCTGATAGCGCACTCTGGGTTGTTGACGGCCAGCAGCGCATTACAAGCCTAGCGAACTCATTGCACCCCGATGGTAATCAGCGGGCTCCGTTCGATGTCTACTACGACCTAGCCGAACAGGAGTTCATCGCTCCGCCTACTCACCACTCTCCGCACCAGATCCCGGCTCGTATTCTATTCGATCTTGACAAGCTCTTGGATTGGTTCGACAGCACAGGTAAGAGTGCGAAGGAGTATTTCCCTGTGGCACGCCAGGTCGCCAAGCGACTTCGGCAGTTCAAGATCCCCGTTTACCTCGTTAAACAGGAGGATCGTGAGGCCTTGACCGACATTTTCGACCGGATGAACAACTTCGGGAAGCGACTGAGCCGAGCCGAGATCTTCTCCGCTCTCTTCGCCGGGGACGAGGAAGGCGCCAACGACCGTCTCACCATTTCCCGGATTGCCGACCAAATCGCGTCCCAGACCGGTTTCGGGACTATCGACGACGACACGGTTCTGCACGCCATACTGGCACGCCGTGGGCCCGACCCGTCGCGCGAGATCCGACTGGAGTTCGACGACGAGCGGCGTCGCGCGAAATCGGATTTTCCCGGTGAAGACCGCGATACAGCCTTCGCGGAAGGCGAGGTCGCACTCCTTCGCGCAGTGGAGTTCCTGCAACAGACTGCGGGCGTCCCACACCTTTCTATGGTCGCTTACAAGGCGATGCTCGTCGTTTTCACCCGCTTCTTCGCGCATTTTCCGGATCCGGACGACCGCCATCTCCAGTTGTTGCGGCGCGTCTACTGGCGTGTCGTCCTCACAGGGCCAGCGGTCTTCAAAGGAAGTTTCACCTCCCTTGCAAGGGTCCTCTGCCAGTACATCCACCCCCAAGACGAGCGACGTTCCGTAAGAGAGTTGCTCGATTCCATGAAAGACGCGAATCCTTACGTCCCCAGTGCACTCAAGTTCCGCACCAACGAGGCCATTTCAAAGATCATTCTTTGCTCTTGGTGGGAACTTAAGCCGCGCTCGCCATTGTCCGGGCTGCCCTATGACATGCACGACCTGGCGGAAGCACTCGCTGACCAGACAACCGCAGCTCCTGTGGTCCACCGGGTCTACCCGCGCGGCCTTCCGCAGAGTCAGCAGTTCTGGGCTGCGAACAGATTGTTCGTGCCGAGCACCACAGATCCCGCAAGTGAGTTCCCCATGCGGTTCACTCGGCGTCCTTTCGATCTCGACGACGCCACTTGGGCTGCCGTCCTGGGCTCGTACTGCTTGGATGACCAAGCGATCCAAAGCTTGAGTAGCAATCAGCCAGACGTCTTCCTAGATCGCCGGCAGCGCCTTATCAACCACCAACTAGCGAGCTTCCTGGACCGCATGGCGGAATGGGACCATGAAGACACACCCGCGCTGCGGGAACTCGACTTCGACGACGTGGACGACGACGAGTGGACAGAGCTCCCCGATGCCACTGCCTGAGAAGTTCTACGCCGCCCTGCTGCACGGTGCACGTATCGGAACGCTGTGCCAGAAAGGCGACTACACACGGTTCGTCCTGAACGACTCCTATCTCGGCGCGAGCCGTCGTCCTGTATTGGGGCTGTATTTCGAGGAAAACCTCACCAAACCGTACGCGACAGCGCTTCGTCTCCCGCCGTGGTTCTCCAACCTGTTGCCTGAAGGCCCGCTGAGAGAATGGATCGCCCTGGACAGGGGTGTCTCCCTGGACCGCGAAATGGAGCTATTGGCTCAGGTGGGCCATGATCTCCCCGGTGCCGTTCAGGTCCTGCCCGCAGCCGGCCCCGACGACACCTGGGAATGGCCGGACAGCGTAGCCGATTCGCAGGGTGGAGCCGGTTCCTCTTCTACACCCTCACCCTGGCGCTTTTCGCTCGCGGGGGTAGCACTCAAGCTCTCCATGCTGGCCCAGGGCGACCGGCTCACAGTGCCGGGTGCCGGCGAGTATGGTGACTGGTTGGTCAAGTTCCCTGACTACCGTCATGCGGATGCACCACGTAACGAATACACTATGATGACGCTCGCGAAAGCTGCGGGAATCGATGTTCCGGAGGTGAAACTACTTCACCGCGACGAGTTGGATCGAGTTCCCGACCGGATGTGGCCAAACGGAGAGGTAATGGCATATGCAGTGCGCCGCTTCGACCGGCTGCCCGACGAGCGCCGCACGCCGGTGCACATCGAAGACTTCGCACAGGTAAGGAACAAGTTTCCGGGCCCGGTCGAGAAGTACCAAAGCACCTTCGAGACCGTCGGGGCTATTGCCTATCGCGGGCACGATCTGACGTCATTGCGCGAGGTGGCACGCCGAATCGCTTTCTCCGTCGCCGTGGGCAACGGCGACGCACATCTCAAGAACTGGTCCCTGATCTACCGAGACAAGATCGTTCCTGCACTGTCTCCGGCCTACGACCTGGTGTCGACGGTTTTCTACAGACCCGCCGACGAGCCTGAGGACCTCGGTCTGAAGCTCGATGGCAGCAAGCGATTCGACAGGGTGCGGCTGGCGTCGTTCAGAAATCTCGAAGCACGACTCGACCATCGTCTGGGTCGCACGGATGCCGATCTTCAGTCGGTGGCTGCGGACGTCTTTATGCGTGTGCGAGACCTGTGGCCGGAATATAAACACCAGCTCAATGCCAACCCGCCCCTGCAGCAGGGAATTTCTGACTGGATCAATGCCCGGGCACAGGCTCTGCTGGGAACCAAGTAGCACGGATTGCCGTTGCCAAATCGGTGCCCCAGCATACATTTTCGTCCCCGGCGAGTACGAGCTGACCGTCAATCGACGGTCACTCTCGAATGAGCCTGACTCCCATCACTTGAACCGGAACGAGACTTTCAAGTTCAAGAGGCCCCAGAGAGAGCCACCGCATCAAGGTCTCCGGTGGGCAGGCCCCTACCCCGCTCGCTCTTGCCTCGCACTGGACCGTCTACCTGATTGAGCCTGCTCTACCCGTCACCGGCCGACGGTACGACAACGTACGCAAGGCCATGGCAGCCGAGCCGTCACGCCCGAGTCCCTGCAACTCCAACTTCATGCCCGCCCCTTGAGGCGGAAATAGGGCTCCCGCTCTCCCCTACAGCCTTGCAGTACGTTCGCCCGAAGTGACATACCCTGCACGACGCCGTGGGCAGAGCCACCAGGACGGTCAGACGATCAACAGCCCTATCGATTTTCACTCGTGGTCCTAAGCGATGTCAGCTCCACAAGGCGTCACATACGGCAGCTCAGCACTCCGCCAGAACGAAACCCAACGCCCAGGCGTCGAATGAGATGGCGAGCTGCAGCGTGCACACTCCTTTCTTTCCGTAGCCGTAACTCAGCCGCGGGCACCTTGGCCATCTTCTGCCACGGCGAATTGAATCACTTCCTGAGCCCCTACTGGCAGCTGTCTGATCTGCTGCCAAGAACTGGTTAGTCCAAAATTGTTTATTTGAGACAAAGCAGATGGGCCAGCGGGCCCACTCACCATGTGCAACGGGGGGTTGACCGCTCCCCCCTCGCCTCGTACGGTGCTCGCACCTCGCAGGTATATCGATTAACCACTATCGGTCAACCACCTCCTGGGTCCCCCTCCCCTGCTCCCCCGTAGGAGGCCGCACGCCGTGCGTTCCATGCTGAGTCGCCGTGGGTTCATGTCTGCGGGCGCCGCCGTCGCCGCCGGTGCCGCCGTGCCCGGTCTTTCCGGGTGCGGACTGGCCGGAGGGGACGAGTCCGATCCGGACACCCTGGTCGTCCACAGTTCGCTGGGCGGCACCGCGCCCGGTTCCGCGACCTACCGGGCCGTCCTCGACATGTTCCGTGAGGAGAACCCCGGGCTCAAGGTCAAGAGCCTGATCAACGGCGACGAGCTGGGACAGGTCTACGAGACCTCGCGACTGGCGCGCAAGGAGGCCGACGTCGTGATGGTCAACCTCTACGACAAGACCGTCTCCTGGACCGAGCTCGGCGCCACCGTGACCGTCAACGGCTATCTCGACGACTGGGATCTGCGCCAACGCATCCTGCCCGCCGCGCTCGACGAGTGGACCGACGAGAAGGGCCGGCTGCGCGCCCTCCCGTACATCGCGAGCAACTGGCCCGTCGCCTTCAACCGCGCTCTGATGCGCGGGGCCGGTGTCGAGGACATCCCGCTCACCGGGGACGCCCTGATCGCCGCCGCGAAGAAGCTGCGTGCCAAGGGCAGGGCCCCCGTCACCATCGGCGGCAACGACTGGACCGGGCAGAAGCTCCTCGCCCAGATCATCCAGTCCTTCCTCACCGCGGACGAGGCCAAGAAGCTCTACGCCACCGGTGACTTCAGCGGGATCAAGGGGGCCAGGGAAGGCATCGAGTACTTCGTCGAGCTGCGGGACGCCGGGGTCTTCACCGACAAGGCCCAGGGGCTCACCACCGACTCGATGACCACCCAGTTCAACACCGGGGCCGCCGCCATCCAGTCGGCGATGTCCTCCGCACTGGCCCGCGTCCCTGACAACGTTGCCGGCCATACCGACGTCGGCGGCTGGCCGCTGCCGCCCGGCGCTGTGCACGACAAGCCGACCATCCTGCGGACCTTCACCGTCTCCGGGTTCTGGGTCAGCCCCAACGGCACCGGAAAGATCGAGGCCGTGGAGAAGTTCGTCCGCTTCATGTACCGGCCGGAGGTCGTCGACCGGTTCATCAAGGAGGGCGGCCGGGACATGGCGGTGCGGACGGACACCCTCAGCGACCGGTTCCCGCTGGTCGCCAAGGCGCAGCAACTCGGTGACAGCGTCAGCCAGGTCGTGCTGCCCGATCTCTACGTACCGCCGTCGGCCGTCCAGCCGATGATCCAGGCCACCAGCACCGCCTTCACCCCGGGCGTCGGCTCCCGCCGTATTCTCAGCGCGCTCCAGGGCGCCTACCGCAACGCCTGAGGAGGCACCCCCATGACGATGACCTCGTCCGTCAGGCCCGCCTCCCGGCCGGCCGCCCCGCCCGCCGCGCCGCGCAAGCAGCGCGGTCCGCGCACCACGATCCTGGCGCTGCCCGCCCTGGCCTGGTACCTGGTCTTCATGGTCGGCCCGATGGCCGCGATCTTCGTCATCGCCGCGCTGCGCTGGCCCGGCATGCTCCAGCCGACGTCCTTCGCCGGAGCCGACAACTTCCGCGCCCTCTTCGACGATCCGGTCTTCTGGCAGGCTGTGCGCAATACCGGTCTGCAGATGGTCATCGCGCTTCCGGTGATGATCGTCTGTGCCTATATGGTCGGCTACTACGTCGCCCAGAAGCCGCCGGGCCACCGGGTGGTCCGCTATCTGCTGTTCGTCCCCGGGCTCATCTCCACCCCGGCCAAGGCGATGGTCTTCTACGCGGCGCTCTCCCCGGACGGTCTGGTCAACGGCTTCCTGAAGTCCGTCGGCCTGGGCTCGGTGACCGACGCCTGGCTCGCCAACCCCGACACCGCGCTCTACTGTCTGATCGCCCTGGACGTCTGGGCCGGAATCGGCTTCACCGCGGTCCTCTTCGCCGCGCGCCTCGACAGCGTGCCCGAGGAGATCGGCGAGGCGGCGCAGCTGGACGGCGCCGGGCACTGGCGCACCATGTGGCGCATCCACTTCCCGGTCATCAGGGAGTACGTGGGTGTCGTCACGATGCTCCAGTTCCTCTGGACGCTCTTCGGCTCCGCGCAGCAGGTGCTGCTGCTGACCCAGGGCGGACCGGCCAACTCCTCGACCACGCTCTCCTTCCTCGTCTACGAGAAGGCCTTCATGGAGAGCGACCTCGGCTACAGCCAGGCCGTCGGCGTGGTCCTCTTCCTCGCGGGGCTCGCCGGGCTGCTCGCCATCCGCCGCGCCTTCCGCCAGAGCTACTGATCGGAGCCCGACCCCATGGCCACCATGAAGTTCAGAAAGTCCTGGCTCCCCGCGCACATTCTGGTGTGGGCGTACGCCGTCCTGCTCGCCGTCCCGCTGTACTACTTCCTGGCGTCGGCGTTCAAGTCCAACGAGGCGATCTTCGCGCACCCGCTCGCCCCGCCGGCCTCGTTCGGTTTCGGGAACTTCCGTACCGCCTTCGAGAGCGCCGATCTGGGGATGGCGATCCTCAACTCCGGGATCGTCACGGTGTTCTCGCTGGCGCTGACGCTGGGGCTCGCCATTCCCGCCGCGTTCTCCCTGGCCCGTGCGCGGGGCCGGGTCGGCGCCGCCATCGAGAGGGTCTTCTCGCTCGGATTCCTGATCCCCACCTTCGCCGCGCTCTTCCCCACCTTCCTGCTCTCCGCGGCGACCGGGCTCTTCCACACCCGGCTGTTCATGGTGCTGTTCCTGCCCGCCACCGCGATGCCGCTGTCGGTGGTGATCCTCATCCAGTTCATGCGCACCATCCCGCCGGAGATGGAGGAGGCCGCCCGGATCGACGGCGCGTCGACCTTCGGCGTACTGCGGCATGTCTACACACCCATGTGCATGCCGGGCATCGCGACGGTGCTGCTGCTGAACTTCCTGACCTTCTGGAACGAGTACCTCTACTCACTGATCATCATCGGTCCGGACCCGGACCTGCGGACCATCCAGGTCGCCCTGCCCACCCTGAAGTCGCAGATCGGCACGGACTACGGGATCCTCACGGCCGGTACGGTCCTCACCCTCGTACCCGTCTGGATCATGTACACGCTGCTGCAGCGGCGGATGCAGCAGGCCCTGGTCAGCGGCGCGGTGAAGATGTGAGCGCGGCGCCCGCGGCCGGTGCACGGCCCACGATCAAGGACGTCGCCGCGCAGGCCGGGGTCTCCACGGCGGCCGTGTCCAAGGTCTTCAACAACACCGGCCGGATCTCCGAGCCGACCCGGCGCCGGGTCCTGGAGGCGGCCGGGCGGCTGGGCTGGTCGCCGAGCGCGTCGGCGAGCGCGCTGCGTAGGTCCCGTACCCACACGGTCGCGATGGTCGTACGCCGTCCCACCGATGTCCTCGGCACCGACCTGCACTTCTCCGAGCTGATCACGGGTCTGGAGAGTGAGCTGTCGCCGCGCGGGTACGGGCTGCTGCTGCATCTGACCGGCGGTGTACGCGAGGAGACGGCCCTCTACGAACGGCTCGCCGCCGAGGGCCGGGTCGACGGGGCGGTGCTGACCGAGCACCGGGCCGACGATCCGCGGCCACCTCTGCTGGAACGGCTCGGCCTGCCCGCGGTCCTGCTGGGCACGGCCGACGGCAACGGGGTCAGCGAAACGGTCCGCCATCTGCTGGACCTCGGCCACCGGCGCATCGCCTATGTCACCGGGCCGACCGGGCTGCTGCACACACGCTTCCGGCAGCAGGTCTTCGAGGAGTCCCTGGCCGCGGCGGGTCTGGCCCCGGTCGCGGTGGTCCACACGGACTTCACCGAGGCGGCGGCCACCGCCGCCACCGAACGGCTGCTCGGCCTGGACCCGCGGCCGACCGCCCTCGTCTTCGCCAACGACTCGATGGCGGTGTGCGGCATCGGGACCGCGCAGCGCGCCGGGCTCTCCGTGCCCGCAGAGCTCTCCGTCGTCGGCTACGACAATCTGCCCGTCGGCCGCTGGATCCATCCCCGGCTGACCACGGTCGACCAGTATGTCCAGCGGGCCGGCGCGGCGGCCGCGCGTGCGCTGCTCGCGCGGTGCGGCGAGGACGTACCCCCCGAACCCCTCACCGGACAACCCCGCCTCGTCGTACGCGAGTCGACCGGTCCCGTCTGATCTCTGGAGCACGACACATGCAGCGCCACAGCGCCCAGCTCGCCCACGACCCCGCCGTTCTGCCCTGGCTCGGTGCCAACTTCTGGTCCCGCACCGGCGGGCCCCTGATGTGGCGGAACTACGACCCGGGAGTGGTGCGCGAGGAGCTCGCCGTGCTGCGCGGGCACGGGCTCAACATGACCCGGTCGTTCTTCTACTGGCCCGACTTCCACCCCGAGCCGCACCGGATCGACGAGGAACTCTGCGACCGCTTCCGGGACTTCCTGGACGCGCACGGCGAGTACGGGATGGGCACGGTCCCCACCTTCATCGTCGGCCATATGTCCGGTGAGAACTGGGACCCGGTCTGGCGCGCGGGACGCGATCTGTACGAGGACGTGTGGATGGTCGGGCGGCAGGCGTGGTTCGCGAGCGAGATGACCCGGCGCTTCAAGGACCACCCGGCCGTCACGGGCTGGCTGATCACCAATGAGATGCCGGGGTACGGGCGGATCTACCAGGTCGACCCGCCCTCGTCGGACGTGGTGACGGCGTGGGCGCAGTCGATGTGCAACGCCGTGCGGGCGGCGGGCGGCACCCAGCCGGTCTCGCTCGGCGACGGCGCCTGGGGGCAGGAGGTCACCGGGCGCGACAACGGATTCTCGCTGCGCGAGACCGCCGAGTACGTCGACTTCGTCGGGCCGCACGTGTACCGCTCCGACACCGATGTGGTCCGCCAGCACTACCGGGCGGCCTTCGAGTGCGAACTCGCATCGGTGACCGGGCAGCCGGTGGTCCTGGAGGAGTTCGGGCTGTCCACGGACACCGTGTCGGCGCGCAACGCCGGGGTGTACTACCGCCAGACGCTGCACAATTCACTGCTGGGCGGGGCGACGGGCTGGATCGCCTGGAACAACACCGACTACGACGCCCTGTGGGACCAGTCTCCGTACGACCACCACCCCTTCGAGATGCACTTCGGCATCACGGACGGCGAGGGGCGTCCGAAGGAGCCGCTGCGGGAACTCGCCGCTTTCGCCACCGTGCTGGACCAGGTCGACTTCGCCCGCTGCCGGCGCGCGGACGCCGGGGCAGCGCTGGTCGTCCCGGCGTTTCTGGAGCGCGGCTACCCGTACAGCAGGCCGGCGGACCGCCCGCTGATCTTCTCCTCGCTCCAGCAGGGGTACGTCGCCGCGCACGGCGCCGATCTGCCGGTCGGGTTCGTACGGGAGGCGGACGGGCTCGCCGGCCATGACGTACAGCTGTATCTGCTGCCTTCGACCCGTCAGCTGACGACGAGGACCCGGCGTGATCTGGAGCGGCGGGCCCGGGAGGGGGCGACCGTCTATCTGTCGTTCTGCTCGGGCGAGCATCCGGCGACCCGGGGCCCGTGGTTCCACGACCTGGACGGGCTCTTCGGGGTGGAGCACCAGCTGTCGTACGGGGTGGCCGAGCCGATCGAGGACACGGTCCTCGACCTGACCTTCACCGAGGACTTCGGTCCGCTGAAGGCCGGTGAGACGCTGCGCTTCCCGGTCGCGGGGAACGAGGACAGCATCGCCTATCTGCCCGTCGTACCGGTGACCGCCCGGGTGGTCGCGACCGACGCGCACGGCCGGCCGGCGCTCCTGGTGAACGAGACCGGGGCGGGCCGGACCGTGCTGGCCACCTATCCGCTGGAACACATGGCGGCCCGCACGGCGCGCGTCAACCCCGAGCAGACGCACCGGCTGTACGAGGCCCTGGCAGAGGTCGCGGGGGTGGTCAGGACGGTGACGGTGGACTCCCCGTACGTCAGCGCCGATGTGCTGGTCCATGAGGACGGCCGGCGCTTCGTCTGGCTGGTCAGCCAGTCACCGGATGAGTTGACCGTACGGCCCGGCGGCGGACGCTTCTTCGGCCTCGGCACGGGAACGGAATCGCCCGAGGTGACGCTGGAGCCGTACGGGGTCCAGGTGCTCGAACTGCGCTGACGACCGGGAACCGGCGGGGGCATCGCCCCGCCGGGGCGCCGGTGCGTGCCGTGGCCGGGGCCAGTGCGGGGCCGGGGCCGGTGCGTGGCGGGGCCGGTGCGTGGCCGGGCCCGTGCGTGGCCGTGGCCGGGACCGGTGCGTCGCGGGCCCTGGCCGGTACGTGCAGTGGCCGGCGCGGCCGAGCGCACCTGCGCCGCGTTCACGCTTCGGCGTTCAGACCTGCCCGCCGAAGCGCAGGTTCTCGATGTTTCCGGCCTGGACCACCGTGCCGTGCTGGGTGCCGCCGCTGATGCTGTTCCGGACGGAACCGGGCGCCGGTGGCGCCAGCTCGTCCAGCAGGGCCCGCAGTTCGGCTGCCGCGTCCGGGTCGGCGAGCAGCGCACGTCGCATCCGCATCCGCCACTCCCCCTGTACGTCGGCGGCGGCCTCCTCGTCGCCCTCCCGCCGGGCCGCCGCCAGTTCGGCGCGGACCGCGTCCAGTTCGGCGGCGACCGCCGTGGCGTCCGTGCCACCGCGGCGCGCCAGGAAGGCAGCCACCCGGTCCCGGGTACGCGACCAGGCATCGGTCGCCATCTGCTGTACGAGCGTGGTCGCCCCCGCCGTCACCAGCGCCGTCAACTCCGCGTCCACCGTGCCCCCTTGTGTCGGTCCGGACTTCGTCAAAGATTAGCGCCGGAGCGCCTCCACCGGGTCCGCGTGCGGCGCGTCGCGGGGCCACCAGTCGTCACGCCCCGGGTCGGATTCGTACGCGTACCAGCGGCTGTCCCGGCCGAAGCGGAGCTGAAGGGCGCCGCCGGGCACGGTCAGCCGGTTGCGCGAGGGCTGGAAGCGTGGCAGCCCGGCGGCGGCCAGGGCGGGGCGGGCCCGGTCGAAGGGTCCGGCGGGCGGATCCCAGGGGGTTTCGAGTACGGCCAGTCCTTCGGCGCCGCCCTGCCGCCAGGCGGCGACCGCGCGCGCCAGGTCGGTCGGGGTGCGGCCGGTGGCCGTCGCGAGATCGCGGTAGAGGGTGCGGGTGGTGGCGGTGAGTCCTGCGGTGGGCCGGGCCGCTGCCAGCCGGACCGCGTCCTGCCACGGGGTGAGGCCGCTCACGGGGTCGGCGCCGGTGGTGAGCAGCGTATGGGCGCGCGCGGCGGCGTCGGTGGCCAGGTCGTCGAGAGCCGAGGGATCGGGCGCTCCGGGTGCCTCGGGGTAGCCGGGCGGGCGGCCGGGGTACGGCCCGGTGGGCAGGGGCGAGGGAAGGGGTGGCAGAAGGCGCGGGACGAGCGCATCGCGGGCGGGGACGCCGGGGGCCGGTGGTGCGGGGGGCTGCTCCCGTGCGGAGTTGGCCGCGCTGCGTCTGGCCAGTTCATCGAGGAGTTCGCGCTCGCTCCGGCCGCGCATCAGGAGCAGGACGAACGGGTCGGAGTCGAGGAGCCGGGCCGTCTCGTAGCAGAGGGCGGCGGCGTGCTTGCAGGGGCGGCCGCTGTCCGGGCAGGTGCAGGACGGGACGAGATCACCCGGTGCCGGGAGCAGGGCGACCCCGGCCTCGGCCGCCGCGTCGACCAGCGAGTGCGGCATGTCCTTGTCGAGCAGCGCGGCGATGTGCCCCGGCTGGGCGGCGGCGGCCTCCAGGAAGTGGTCCCAGTCGCCGCCCGAGAGCGTACGCACGCGCAGTTCGGCCCGGTAGGGGCGCGGGCGGCTGCCGTGCACATAGGCGAGGATGCGGCCGGGCGCGACGTTCACCGCGGCGACATGGCCGCCGTCCGCGTATCTCCTGCCCCGTTCGAGGCGTCCCGGGTCGAGCGACAGCGCTTCCAGGGCGGCGACCCATGCCTCTCCCCACCAGCTGCCGCTCATGCGGGCCTCCGCAGGGACACCAGGTCGGCCAGTTCCGCGTCGCCCAGCTCGGTGAGGGCGCTCTCTCCTGAGCCGAGCACCGCGTCGGCCAGCGCACGCTTGGCCGTCAGCATCTCGGCGATCCGGTCCTCCACGGTGCCTTCCGTGACCAGCCGGTGGACCTGCACCGGCTGGGTCTGGCCGATGCGGTAGGCCCGGTCGGTCGCCTGTTCTTCGACGGCCGGGTTCCACCAGCGGTCGAAGTGGATGACATGGCCCGCCCTGGTGAGGTTCAGCCCGGTGCCGGCCGCTTTGAGGGAGAGCAGGAAGACCGGGCACTCCCCCGCCTGGAAGCGGTCCACCATCTCCTCGCGCCTGGCCACGGGCGTCCCGCCGTGCAGCAGCTGAGAGGCGATGCCACGGGCTGTGAGGTGGTCGGAGAGCAGCCGGGCCATCGACACGTACTGGGTGAAGACCAGGACGGCGCCGCCGGAGCCGCCTTCCGCGAGGATGGTGTCGAGAAGCTCGTCGAGGAGGGCGAGCTTGCCCGAGCGTCCGGCGAGCCGGGAGGGCCCCTCCTTCAGATACTGCGCCGGGTGGTTGCAGATCTGCTTGAGCGCGGTGAGCAGCTTCATGATCTGGGCGCGCCTGCCGAGGCCCTCACCGGCTTCGATGACCGCCATCGACTCGCGGACGACCGCCTGATAGAGCGATGCCTGTTCCCTGGTGAGAGGGACGGGGCGGTCGGTCTCCGTCTTCGGCGGCAGCTCGGGGGCGATGCCGGGGTCGGACTTCCTGCGGCGCAGGAGGAACGGTCTGACGAGCCGGGCCAGCCGCTCGACCGCCCCGTCCTCCTCACCGTTCTCGACGATCCTCGCGTGGCGGGCACGGAACGTCTTCAGCGGTCCGAGGAGTCCGGGGGTCGTCCAGTCGAGGAGCGCCCACAGTTCGGACAGGTTGTTCTCCACGGGAGTGCCGGTGAGCGCGACCCGTGCCGGAGCGGGGATGGTGCGCAGGGCCTTCGCCGTGGCCGCGTGGGGATTCTTGATGTGCTGCGCCTCGTCGGCGACGACCATGCCCCACGGGTGCCCGGCCAGTGCGGCGGCGCTGGTGCGCATCGTCCCGTAGGTCGTCAGCACGAAACCGCCGTCGGTACCGGCCAGTGAGCGGTCGGTGCCGTGGAAGCGGCGGACGGGCACGCCGGGGGCGAAGCGGGCGATCTCGCGCTGCCAGTTGCCGAGCAGTGAGGCGGGGCAGACCACCAGCGTGGGCTCGGGGCGGGCGCGGTGCAGATGGAGCGCGATGAGCGTGATCGTCTTGCCGAGGCCCATGTCGTCGGCGAGACAGCCGCCGAGGCCGAGTGAGGTCATCAGGTCGAGCCAGCCGAGGCCGCGCAGCTGGTAGTCGCGGAGGGTGGCGTCCAGGCCCTGGGGCTGTGGCAGCGGGGCGGTGTCGGACGTGAGCCTGGAGTGCAGGGCCGCGAGCGCGCCGACCGGGACCGCCTCGACCGGCTCGCCGTCCACATCGGCGCTTCCGGTCAGGGCCGCCGACAGCGCGTCCACCGGCGCGAGGAGCCCCAGCTCCCGCTTGCGGGCCTTCCGTACGAGCGCCGGGTCGATGACGACCCACTGGTCGCGCAGGCGCACGACCGGGCGGTGCGCCTCGGCCAGGAGGTCCATCTCCGATTCGGTCAGCCGGTCGTCGCCGATGGCCAGCTGCCAGCTGAACGAGAAGAGCTGTTCCGCGTCGAAGAAGGGGCTGCCGTCCGTGGCCGAGCCGGGCGCGGGTCTGACGACGGCTGTCGCGGACAGCGACCGGACCAGGTCACGCGGCCAGTGCACGGCCACGCCCGCCGCTGCGAGCCGTGCGGCGGCCGGGCCGAGCAGCTCGTACAACTCGTCTTCGGACAACGGCAGTACGTCGGGCACGGGCCGGTCAAGGAGCCCGGCCAGCGGTGGCCAGACCCGCGCGGCGCGCCGCAGTGCCAGTACGGCGTCGATCCGCACCCGGGGCCCGAAGTGCTCATGGCCTTCGCCGGCCCAGAGCCGCCCCGCGTCGGCCACCAGGGTCGGATCGGCGAGGCTGTGCACCTGGACGACGGCCGCTGCGGCCCGCCGCTCCCGGGCCGGAGCACGACCGGCCGCTCCGGTCTCTTCGGTGGTGCCGGTCTCGTCGGCGGCTTCGTCAGTGGGGGCGGGCGGATCGTCGGCCCGGTCGAACAGCTCGTAGCCGGAGAGGTCGAGCCGGAGCGAGACCTGTACGCCCGCGTCCGCCCCGGCCGCCACCTCGGCGGCCCACTCCCGCAGCCCCGGCAGCCGCTGCGGTGCGCGGGCGGCATAGGCGGCTCCGGCAGCGGCGGGCGCGGCCGGGGTGCGTGGCAGGGTGTCGGCGACGGCGTCGTAGAACGATCTGAGCAGCGCCTCGGGCTCGGGGAGCTCCAGCGGTGTGCGGCCGGGAAGCGGGACGGCGTACGCATCGGGCGGCATGGCGGCGGCCACCGCACGCAGATGCGCGACATCCTCCGCGTCGAGCGGGCCCGCCCGCCAGGCGTCGTGGTCGTCGGCGGTCAGTCCGGGCAGGAAGCGCCCCCGCGCCGCCAGTTGCAGGGCGTGCAGCGCCGCCGCGCTCCAGCAGCGGGCGGCGGGATGGGCGACCGGGGAGTGCCGGGCGGCGACCAGGAGCGGCAGCGCGTCGGTGAGGGGCAGCAGTACGGCGGACACGGTACGGCGACGGACCGCCGAGCCATGCCGCCTCACGACCACGAGCTCGTCGGAGCCCGCGGCCTCGCCCTCCGGGTCCCAGAAGGCGAAGGCTCCCTCGCGAGGCAGGGCGGCGGGCAGGAAGACCACGGCCCGCCGGGTGAGCGCCTCGGTCCCGGCGCCGCCGAACGCTCCTTGCGCCCGGCCTTGGGCCTGGCCCTGCGCCCGCCCCTGTGTCCCCCCTTGACTCCGCCCCTGCGTCTGCCCTGCCTGTTCCGCTGTCCGCCGCACCCCGCTCACCTGCCTCTCCGCCCTGGTCCCCACCTCTCTGCGAGTGTAGGTCGGGGGTCCGACAGCCCGGTCCGGCCGCGTGCTGCGGCGACCGGGCCGGGGTGCTACCAGCCCCCCGGAAGAGCTCCCGGCACCGGGCGGGACTGGGCTGAGGGCCGTGGGACCGCAGGGTCCGCGGGACCGCGGACCGGCTCAGCGCACCCCGTCCCACAGGGCCCGCTCTCCGGGACGCGGATCGTCGACCGGGCCTGACTCGTCGGCGAAGACCATCGTGGTGCGGTCCTCCGGCCCGTACGCCGGCCACCCCGGGTCGCCGGTCTCCGCGAAGGCCACCCAGGCGCCGTGCACCGTGTCCGCCAGGGCCTGCGGCGGGTGGCTCCCGAGCATCGGGAGATAGGCCGGATCATGCAGCCGGTCGAAGACGAAGCCCAGTTCGACGGCGTGGCAGGCGCCGAGCCGCCCGCCGAACTGCGGTGAGCGCCAGCCGAACTCGTACACATACGAACCCGGCACGGCCTCAGCCAGGCGGAGCGCGGGAATCCGGTAGAACCAGTCGGTCCCCAGCGCGTCCAGCAGCTCACCCGGGGCGGCGCCCGGACGGCCCGCGCGGTAGACGGCCAGGGCCCGGTCCGCGTCGAGTCCGTACGCCGCCGCACCCAGTCGCAGCCGCTCATCGGTGATCGTGTCCATCCGTTCGGTCGGGACCATGAAGAGACGGTTCTCCTCCCGGTTGCTGCCGACGAGCAGCTGGACACCGCAGTCCGGGCCTGGCAGGGCGAGCCCGGGTGCGACCGGCTCGAAGGGCATCGCGTTGAGCGCGGCCTCCCCCCACAGCTCAGGATCGGGGCGGCGTCCGAGCTCGGCGCGCAGCTCCGACTGCGCGCCGAGCAGCGTCGCGAGCGGCAGTGCGGCGAATGCCCCGGCGGTCGGAGCGACCCCGAGCCGCTCCGCGAGACGCGCGGCGATCAGCCGGGCGGAGCGGGGGCGCAGGAAGTGGTGTGCGCCCCCGCTCTGCAGGACGGCCCGCCGGAACAGGCCCCGGGCCGGCTCCATTCCGAGCAGCAGGCCGATACTCATCGCACCGGCCGACTCCCCGAAGAGCGTGACCCGGCCGGGGTCGCCGCCGAAGGAGGCGATGTTCTCGTGCACCCATTCCAGGGCCGCGATCTGGTCCAGCAGTCCGCGGTTGTCGGGCGCGCCCTCCAGGCTCAGGAAGCCGTCCGTACCGAGCCGGTAGTTGACCGTCACACAGACCACGCCGTCGCGCGCGAACGCCCCTCCGTCATAGGCGGACGCCGACCCCGAGCCGTTCTGGAACGCCCCACCGTGCAGCCAGACCATGACCGGGAGCCCACCGTTGGGACCCGGCTCCGGCGTCCAGACAGCGAGGTTGAGACAGTTCTCGCCGTCCCTGCCGAGCTCCTCCGGGATGAGGGCGTCGAAGGGGGGCGTGTACGGCGCTCTGGGCGCGGTCGGACCATGTTCGTCCGCCTCGCGTACGCCCTGCCACGGCGCGGGCGGCGCCGGCGCGCGGAACCGGCGCGGGCCGAACGGCGGTGCCGCGTAGGGGATCCCGAGGAAGGATGCCACCCCCGCGTCGTCCATCCGGCCGCGTACGGCGCCCTGACGTGTCATGCACACCGGTTCCATCTGGTTCGCGTCTCCACTCTTCGGTTCTGGCCCCCAACGGCACACTTGACAGCGCACGTTCGGCACCGCGTGTTCGGCACCGCGCGTTCCACGGGGCCGCCCGGGAAAGCCCCTGCTCGGGCCCGGCCGGAAAGCAGAAGGTGCCGGGCACACCACGATCCCCACACTCTTCCCCCCGCCCGGCTACGCACATGCGGCCGCGGTCGAAGCGGCACAGCGGCTCGCCTTCATGGCTGGTTCGTTACCGCCGGACACGGCGGGCGGGCTGGTCCGCTCCGGCTTCCGGCTTCCGGCTTCCGGCTTCCGGCTTCCGGCTTCCGGCTTCCGGCTTCCGGCGGGTCATACGGGCCTCCGGACCGAGCGCGGGCCCGCGCATCTCGACGCTGCCCGCTCGGAATCGGCCGCCTGGAGTATCCGGGCCGACCGGCCGAGACCACCGCGACCGCCGAGCGGGGGACTGGGCCCGGTCCCCCGCTCGGCCCAGCACCGGATGCCGCGGGGTCCGGCAGCGGGCAGGGTTGCTCCCACCAGTGACTCTCCGTACAGACGGGACCGCGCATGTCCGATCACCGGCGCCTCGGCCTCATCGCCGGCGCAGTGCTCCTGCCGTTCGCCGTAGCCGGCTGTTCCGGTCTCAGCCGCTCGGCGGTCGGCACGATCTCGTACACCACACCGGATTCGAAGGTCGTCACCGTCTCGAATCCGTCCGTGACCGGCTGCCACCCGCTGCCGCGCGGAGGGGCCGCGTCCGTCGCCAACAAGACGCTGATCGACATGTGGCTGTATCCCGGCGCCGGATGCACCGGGAAGCCGTCGATGTACAACGCGACCACGCTGACGAACACGGTGACACCACCGCTCCGGGCCTGGCAGAGCTACAAGCTGGTCCACTGAGGCGGTGACGGCCACGGCGGGTGCTGCGGTGGCGGCTGTGACCGCGGCGGCCACTCCCGTGCTCGCCACGGTCGCAGCCACCACCTCACGCGACAACCGCACGTGACAACCG
>NZ_JBHYWP010000061.1:0-48951 GCF_042751845.1 Streptomyces sp. NPDC059398
GGTCTCTCCCCGGCCCGCCCCTTCTTGCGGCCGCCTCGGCGGTCGCCGCGCTTCTTGCTTCGGCGGTCGCCGCGGTTATCACTGCGGCGGTCGCTTCGGCGGCTGTGCCTCAGCTGCCGGAGGAGCTCGTGCCGGCCGCCTTCACCTGCGTCAGGTCGTACAGCGTCGTCGAACCCACCGTCACCTTCACGAACCGGCCCTCGACCCAGGACGTGATCTTCGAAGCGGTGCCGCTGCCGGAACCGCCGGGTCCCGTGCCACCGCCCATGCCACCGCCTGCGACGAAGTAGTGGATCTTCCCTTCCGTCACGTCCTTCTTGAACTGCGCGAGCGTGGGGGAGGGATCGCTGCCGTTGAAGCCACCGATCGCCATGACCGGCTTCTCGGTCGCGAGCTGGTAACTCGCGGCGTTCTGCGAGCCGATGGCTGCGGCCATCCAGGTGTAATCGTCCGCGTGGGCGCTGATCCTGGCCTTGACCTTGGCGCTGACCTGCTGACCGTCGAGCAGCCCGCCCATGCCACCGCCCCTGCCGCCGCCCGGGAAGCCGCCCTCGGCCATGCCACCCGCACCACGGCCCGCCCGGCCCTGGCCGTTCTGCGCCTGACCCTGCCCCTGACCCTGGCCGTTCTGGGTCTGGCCCTGCCCCTGGCCCTGCTGACCGGTCGGCGGCTGACCCTGCTGTCCGCCGGGACCACCGCCCGGGGCCTGACCGTTCCCCCCGGTCCGGCTATCCCCCCCGGCCTGGCCGTTCGTACCCGGCCGGCCGTTCATACCGGCTCCGCCGACCATCCCGCCGCCCTTCCCGTTCGGCAGCTTCCCCATCCGCGGGCCGCCCCCGCCGGGGCCGCCGCCCATGCCGCCCATCCGGCTCGCCCCCGCCGGGCCCGCCGTCACGATCGAGCCGGTGTGCGGGGTGGCCAGCGTGGAGACCGTGTACGCGAACGGCGCGGCCAGCGAGGCCACCAGCCCCACACCCGCGGCGCCCAGCGCCAGCCGGCGGTTCAGCCGGCCCGCCAACGCCAGGCCGAGCGCGGCGGCGAGCCCCGCGACCAGCACCGCCCAGCGCAGCCAGGGCAGATAGTCGGGCGTCCGGCCCAGCAGCACATACGCCCAGACGGCGGTCGCCGCGACCACGACACCCAGCACCGCCGACCAACCGAACCGGCCGCGCTCCTCCCAGAGCACCGAGACGCCCATTCCGACGAGTGCGGCGATGTACGGCGCCAGGGCCACCGTGTAGTACTGGTGGAAGATCCCGGCCATGAAGCTGAAGATCAGCAGGGTCATCAGCAGGGAGCCGCCCCACGCCAGGAACGCCCCGCGCGCGGTCTCCGTACGCTTCGCCCGCCAGGTGATGACGACGCCGGCCACCAGCAGGATCAGCGCGGCGGGCAGCAGCCACGAGATCTGGCTGCCGATCTCGGAGTTGAACATCCGGTCGAGACCGGTCTCACCCCAGCCGCCCATCCCCCGGCCGCCACCACCGCCACCGCCACCGCCACCGACGCTTCCGGTCTCGTCGCCGCTGATCCGGCCGAGCCCGTTGTAGCCGAAGGTCAGCTCCAGGAACGAGTTGTTCTGCGAGCCGCCGATGTACGGACGTGAGGACGCGGGCCACAGTTCGACGATCGCCGTCCACCAGCCGCCCGCGACGACCACCGCCACCGCGGACAGCCCGATCTGGGCCAGCCGCCTGCGTACCGTCGTGGGCGCGAACACCGCGTACACGACAGCCAGCGGCGGCAGGATCAGGAAGGCCTGAAGCGTCTTGGCCAGGAAGGCGAAACCGATCGCCACACCCGCCCACACCAGCCACTTGGTCCGGCCGTCCTCCAGCGCCCGCAGCACGAGGTAGACGGTGACCGTCATCAGCAGCGCCAGCAGAGCGTCCGGGTTGTTGAAGCGGAACATCAGCGCCGCCACCGGAGTCGTCGCCAGCGCACCCGCCGCGATGAGCCCGGCCGCCGCACTGAACCGGCGCCTGACCGCCGCGTACAGCACCGCGACCGTCCCCACCCCCATCAGCGCCTGCGGGACCAGGACCGACCAGGAACTCAGCCCGAAGATCCGCACCGAGAGCGCCATCGGCCAGAGGGCGGCCGGGGGTTTGTCGACCGTGATGGCGTTCGCCGAGTCGAGCGAGCCGAAGAAGAGGGCCTTCCAGCTCTCCCCTCCGGCCTGGACCGCCGCGGAGTAGAAGGAGTTGGCGTATCCGGACGCGCTGAGGTCCCAGAGGTACGCGACGAGTGTGAGCAGCAGCAGCCCGAGGAACGCGGGGCGCGCCCAGCGCGGGTCATCGGGGCGTCCGCGCCACAGCCGGACCAGGCGCGGAGACATGGCCGGCGGCGCGGCGGTGGTCGGGATCTGGTGAATGCCGGTGGTGGTCATCGTGCGGTCCTCGGGTCGTCGGTGCGCCGCTCGGGGAACACCCAGGCGCGGAAGAGCAGGAAACGCAGCACCGTCGCTGCGAGATTGGCCGCGATCAGCACGGCGAGTTCGGTGCCGTGCGAGGGGGCGTCGGACGCTGCGCCGAGCGCGGCGAGCGACCCGCTGGTGAGGGCGAGGCCGATCGCGAACACGACCAGCCCCTGGGCCTGATGGCGTACCGCGCTGTCGCGCCCGCTCACCCCGAACGTGAGCTTCCGGTTGGCGGCGGTGTTGATCAGCGCCGAGACCAGCAGAGCGCCCGCGTTGGCGATCTGGGGGCTCACGCCCGTACGGAACAGCGAGTAGAGCAGCAGATAGAGCAGGGTGGAGACCGCGCCGACGACGCAGAAACCGACCAGCTGGCGGGCCAGCCCGCCCGGTACACCCGGCAGTTCGCGGTCGCGGGGGTCTTCCCCGAAGGGGCGCGCAAGGCGGTCGAGCGGGAGCGCGCCGACTCCCAGCGCGCGCCCCACCCGCCAGACGCCCTTGAGGTCGTCGACGGCCGTCCGCACGATGCGCACGGTGGACTCCGGATCGTCGACCCAGTCGACGGGAACCTCATGGATCCGCAGCCCGGCCCGCTCGGCGACCACCAGCATCTCGGTGTCGAAGAACCACCCGGTGTCCTCGACCATCGGCAGCAACCGCTGCGCGACATCCCGGCGGATGGCCTTGAACCCGCACTGGGCGTCGCTGAACCGGGCGGAGAGCGACGAGCGCAGGATCAGGTTGTACGCGCGGGAGATGAACTCGCGCTTGGGGCCCCGCACCACCCGCGAACTCCTCGCCAGCCGGGAGCCGATGGCCAGATCCGAGTGGCCGGAGATCAGCGGGGCGACCAGGGGCAGCAGCGCGTTGAGCCCGGTGGAGAGATCGACGTCCATATAGGCGAGCACGGGAGATTCGGACGCGGACCACACACTCCGCAGCGCCCGGCCGCGCCCTTTCTGGTCGAGCCGGACGGTCCGCACCTCGTCCAGCGTGGCCGCGAGTCCGGCGGCCACATCGGGCGTCCGGTCGGTACTTGCGTTGTCGGCGATCGTGATGCGGAAGCTGTACGGGAACGTGCCGGCGAGATGGTCACGGAGCCGCAGCACACATGGTTCGAGGTCCTTCTCCTCGTTGTACACGGGGATCACCACATCGAGCACGGGCGCGTCGGGCACGGGCGCATCGGCCGCCGTCACGGGGAGGTGCTCCCGCGCAGGCAGGGCGCCTGGAGAAGTATCGGTTCGCATACCGACGACACTCGCCAGCCGCGCTGTCATCCCTGTGTGCTCAGCCTGTGGTGGGACTGTGAGTCGGGGGGTGTGAGGGTGGGGCGGCGGGGGGGCTGTGAGTTTGGGGGTGGGACGGCGAGGGGCTGTGAGTCGGGGGGACGGACAGCGGGGGTGGCCGGGACTGGCCCAGCCGGGGAGGCCGACGGGGCAGCGGGCACGGCCGACACCGTGGAGAACGGCGGGGCAGCGGGGACGGCCGGAGCCGCAGGGGTGTCGGGAACCGCAGGGGTGCCCGGAGCTGCACGAGTACCCGGAACCGCAGGGGTGCCCGGAGCTGCACGAGTACCCGGAACCGCAGGGCTGCCCGGAACCACACGAGTACCCGGAACCGCAGGGCTGCCCGGAGCTGCATGAGTGCCCGGAACCGCAGGGCTGCCCGGAACCGCACGAGTACCCGGAACCGCAGGGGTACCCGGGACCGCAGTGCCCGGAGTCGCAGGCAGCCGCACCGCGAACTCCGTCCGCCCCGGCGCGCTCCGTACCGTCACCGTCCCGCCGTGCGCCGCCACGACCGCCTGCACGATCGCGAGACCCAGCCCGGTCGAACCGGCGTGCCGCGACCGTGAGGCGTCCCCACGGGCGAACCGTTCGAAGACATACGGGAGCAACTCGGCCGGAATACCAGGCCCGTCGTCCAGCACCTCCACCACGATCCCACCCCCGCCGCCCCCGCCCCCGCCACCGGCGCCGGCGCCCGCGTCCCGGCGTACCCGGGCGGTGACGGTGGTGCCGGGCGGAGTGTGGGTACGGGCATTGGCCAGCAGGTTGACCAGGGCCTGCTGGATACGGGCCCCGTCGGCCGACACCAGGGCCGGTTCGTCGGGCAGTTCGAGCCGCCAGATGTGGTCCTGCCCCACCGCGCGCGCGTCGCTCACCGCGTCGATGACGAGCGGCGACAGATCAGTTCTCGCGTACGCGAGCGGGCGCCCGGCATCCAGCCGCGCGAGCAGCAGCAGATCCTCCACAAGGCCGGTCATCCGCCCGGCCTCCGACTCGATACGCGCCAGCGCGTGCCGGGTGTCCGGGCCGGTCTCCTCATGGCCGCGCCGGGTCAGTTCGGCATAGCCCAGGATGGCGGCCAGCGGGGTCCGCAGCTCATGGCTGGCGTCGGCGACGAACTGCCGTACCCGCGTCTCGCTCTCCTGCCGGGCGGCCAGCGCCGAACCCACATGGCCCAGCATCCGGTTGAGCGCCGCGCCGACCTGTCCGACCTCGGTCCGCGCATCGGCCTCCGCATACGGAACTCGTTCCAGCGGGGCCACTTCGCCGCTGTGCAGGGGGAGTTCGGAGATCCGGGTCGCGGTCGCGGCGACCCGTCGCAGCGGGCGCAGCGCCATCCCGACCAGCGCGGTCCCCGTCACGACTGCCGCCAGCAGCCCGGCCGCCGTGACACAGACCTCGACCACGATCAGGGTGGTGACGGTGGACTGGACACCGGTCAGCGGAAACGCAAGCACGAACGTACCGCCGGGGGAGTAGGCCGCCCGGAAGTCCCCGAGCCCGGGGAGCGAAACGGTGTGCGTGTGCCCGTCCCTGGGCACCGACTTCAGCGCGTCGAGCTGGTCGTCCCCGAGCGGCTCGCTACCGGGCAGCGCACCGGGCGCGGCCACACTCTTCACCCCGTCGACCAGGTCGCCGCTGCCGCCGACGGTGCGCCCGCCGACGGTTCCTATCGGCAGGCCGGGCTGCTGGACGATGGGACGGTCGGCGCCCATCGGATCGTGGTCCGGCCGCCGGGCCGCCGCCGTCAGCTGTTTGTCCAGCTGGTGCTCCAGATTGGAGTGCATGGCGATCGTGGTGACCGTACCGATCACGGCCACCACCACGGCGATCAGCGCCACGGCCGAGACAACGAGCCGAGTCCGCAGCGACCAGCTGCGACGCACCGACACCCGCGACTCCCCTATTCCCCGGGCTTGATCAGATATCCGGCACCGCGCCTGGTGTGGATCATCGGCGTACGCCCCGCGTCGATCTTGCGCCGGAGATACGAGATGTAGAGCTCGACGACATTGGCCTGGCCGCCGAAGTCGTACGACCACACCCGGTCGAGGATCTGCGCCTTGGACAGCACCCGGCGCGGGTTGCGCATCAGGAAGCGCAGCAGCTCGAACTCGGTCGCGGTGAGATGGATGTTGGTGCCGCCCCTGGTCACATCGTGGCTGTCCTCGTCGAGGGTCAGATCGCCGACGGCGAGCAGCGACTCGCTGCGCTGCGCCCCCGTACCGGACCGCCGGATCAGCCCGCGCAGTCTGGCCACGACCTCCTCCAGGCTGAACGGCTTGGTCACATAGTCGTCACCGCCCGCGGTCAGCCCCGCGATCCTGTCCTCCACGGCGTCCTTGGCGGTCAGGAAGAGCACCGGCACATCCGGCAGCTCACGGCGCATCCGGCCGAGCACGGCGATGCCGTCCATGTCCGGGAGCATCACATCGAGCACCACGGCATCGGGCCGGAACTCACGCGCCGCCCGCACCGCTCCGGCCCCGTCACCGGCGCTGCGCACCTGCCAGCCCTCATAGCGCAGCGCCATGGAGAGCAGCTCCGCGAGCGAGGCCTCGTCGTCCACGACGAGAACACGCACCGCGGTGCCGTCGGGCCTGCACATTCCGGTACGCCCCTGGGGCGAGGTCGTAGTCATGCACCCACCCTCCGAGCAACCTCTGAGAGACCCCTTTCCCCATCCTGTGAATTTCCTGAGAAACCCGGCCCCCACCGGACAGCAACCGCCCCGGCCCCGGATGGCCCCACACCCGCACCGGCATCCACACCGGCACCGCCCCGCGCTCACACCGCACTGCCCCGCACCGCCCCCCAGGGACAGGCCGCACCCTCACCGCCCCATGCCCTACCGCTCCACGGCACCCCCCTCAGAACAACCCCGGCTGCTCCACCTCCGCTTCTGCCGGCGCCGCACGCACCGGCACGGTCACCCCCGCGTCCGGCTCCGCACCCGTCAGCCCCCAGCCGGCCATCAGCCGGGTGTCGAGGACGGTCACCGAACCGTCCTCCCCGGCAAGATGCAGGTCAGGCCCTGCGGCAGCCACCAGCCGCCCGGCGACGGCCCCGCCCGCCACCAGTTCACTCACCACCCCCGCCGGTTCACCGAGCCCCGCAAGCCCGAACACCTCCCCGTGGTCCGCCACTTCGCAGACCATCCGCTCCAGCGAATCCGGCCACCCGGCCAGCGCGACGGCCCGCGCGTGCACCTCACGTATCTCAGCCGCCCGCTCCTCCCGCCCTGGCAGCCGGGACCGGACCGCCCGCTTGTCGGCGTACGGGATCCGGTCCGGCACCCCGAGCGCCGTGCGCAACAGTTCCTCGGTCCGCCGCGCTGCCATCAACGGCCCCCGCCCCAGCCAGCTGAAGGCCACCGCCCCCTGCTCCTTCAGCCGCGCCGGACCGCGCGCCTCCGCCGTGATCCCCACCTTGACCATCCGGGGCCCGAACCAGGCGAGATAGACGCGGTAGACCCGGGGGTCGTCGGCGATGGTGTCGGCCGCCACCGAGTGCGCCCGGTCGAGCCGCGCGCACTCCCCGCAGCGCGCCTGCGTACCGCGCCCCGGCACCCGCGCCCCCACCGGACAGGGGTGTCCCCGCGCGCCGACACACCTACGCTCCCCCGCCGCCTCGACCCGGAAGCCGAGGTCGGCCCCGTAGACCAGCGGACTGGCCCGGTCCCGCCCCTCCCAGACGAGGCACGGCCCCTCGTCCCCCCACCGCAGCCCACCGGAACGCCACATGACCCCGCCCCTCCCTTCCTGCTCTTCCGCTCTCCCGCCCCGCTCGTACACGGTGACCCGCTCGTACACGTTGATCCACCCGCACAGTGACGGTGGTTGATCCACCCGCACAGCCACGGTCGCAGTCCACTCGTACAGGGGTGATCCACTCGCACACCGACGGCGAATCCGAGTTACTCGCAGCATGCCACCCACCACTGACAGTGGGCCCTCACCCGGCAGCCGCCCGGCACGGAGACGCGTCGCGCGCCCAGATCCGATGGCGGCTCCGCGCCCCTCGGCTCAGACGAGTACGTAGACCGGCGCACCGTCCGCCGCGCACCCCGACTGACGTATGCATCCGCGCCGCAGCAGATGCCGGACACAGTCCCGGACCCGGGCGGGGGACAGGCCAGTACGTGCGGCGATCTCGTCCGTACTGCAACGGGCGGCCCCCTCCACCAGGCCTGGCGCCAGCACCGTCGCGACCGTACGGATGTCCTCGGTGATGACCAGATTCCGGTCCTGCCAGCACGCGAGCAGTTCGCGCGGAGTACCCGCCGAAGCAGCGGACGCCCCCGGCTGTGCGCGCTCGGCGAGCCGGTCCAGCGAGTCGGCGATCCGGTGGAAGGCCTGGGTCAGCAGGTGCTGTCCCCGGTTGACCTCACGCAGGAGCAGATGACGCTCCTCCTCCCGGGCCGCCCACGCCTCTTCGGCCCGGATGCTCCGCTCCTCCAGCCGTACGATCGCGTCGACGATCTCCTCCGGCATGACAAAGGCGGTACGCAGATCGGGTGCGGGCTGCACCGGGGCCGGGACGAGTGCGTAGCCGCCGTCGCGCTGCACCGTGGCCACCACATCGGCCACCCATCTCCTGAAGGGCGCGGCCTCCTGCTTCGTACAGCCGTTGACGAGCTGGACGAGTCCGGCGAGCGTCACCATCTTCATGGACTTCTTCAGGCCGTGACCGGCGATCCTGCGGGAAGCGTCTGCCCCGTAGACACTTCGCGCAAGATCGCCGAGGCTCTGCCGGCAGTCCGGCGAGACATGCCACAACAGCGCCTGCCGGGTGTTCGCGTAACCGAGACTCCCCGCGACATCCACCGCGGGAAACCAGTGCGTCCCGTCGGGCAACGTCAACCGCCGCACCCGCGCGCCGGTCGCCGCATACACGAAGTCGCTGACATCGACCGCGTCCCGGCAGTGCGCCATCGGCTCGTCACCCGACGTGCAATCCGGCGTGTCATCCGGCGTGTCCTGCTCGCGCATCGAGCACCACCTCCGCCCCGGAACCTAGCCGCAGGCATATGCAACTCCGCCCGGTCAAAGGCAAGTTCACTCGATAGGCGACAGCGACCCGGTCTCCGCAACTCCGGCCCGGACGGTCGGAGACGGCCACATAACCCGTTACGGGAGTCGGGGGGGGGGCGGCGGGACCGTGCGGCCGCGAAATTGGGGAGCGGGAGCCGCCAGGGTGCTGGCAGGATGGCCGCGCTCAGCACCCGAGGAGAAAGGCCCCGCGCCATGGCCCGCGCCATTACTCTGATCCGCTCCGCCTCCCTGTCCGACGTCGCCGAGTACGCCTACGCAGCCACCGCGCCGCCCGAGTCACGCCTGATCTTCCTCGCCGGGTCATGCCCGCTGAACGAGGACGGTTCCACGGCAGCGATCGGGGACTACGCGGGCCAGGCAGCGAAAGCCATCGAGAACATGCAAGCCGCTCTTACCGACGCGGGCGCATCACTCCAGGACGTCATCAGCACCCGGGTGCTCGTCGCATCAACCCGGCGGGAGGACCTGGTGGCCGCCTGGCAGGTAGTCCGCGACACCTTCGGCGACCACGACGTACCCAGCACCTTGATGGGCGTCACCGTGCTCGGTTACAGCGACCAGCTCGTCGAGATCGAGGCCGTGGCTGCCGTGCTCGATTCCTGAGACCTGCCCGGAGGAGACCGCGAACCCGGGATGGCCGGCCGAAGTGAGCGTCGCCATGCCCCGCCGTACCCCATCCCCATGCCGTATCACTCCGGATGGTTCAGCGCTTCCTTCTGGAATTGCACCGCCGCAAGGAGGCTCAGCTTCGGCTCGGCCCGGCGCAGCGCCTTCACCGCCGCGACCGAGTCGATCTCCCCGGTGAACCCGGCAGCCGCCAGCCGGGACCGTACCCAGCGGGCCCGCAGTTGGCTCTCGGTGGCCGCGGCGGTCGACTCCACGAGAGCGGCGGCACGTTCCAGCCCCGGGCGGTCCTCGGGCGACGCATCGGCCAGCGCCTGACTCAGGGCCGCCGCGACCACGTCCGCGTCCCGGATGACCAGCACGAAGTCGTTCTTCCTGTTCCATCCCGCCATAGCTGCCATGTGTATCACCGTGCCGGGCGTGCTCTTCGTACGGCAAGGGAATTGAGGGTTTCCAGAGGCTCAGCCTGGTGCCTCGCACGACCGCAAGTTCGAGGCGAAGTCGGCGACCATCCGGCAGTACAGAACTGGCCGGGCCGACAGCTGTTGTCGCGGATCAGGACGTTGCTGACACCGAAGGGCAGTTCAGTGTTGCGTGAGAGCTGCCAGGCACCGGCGCTCGGCACTGTCCGACTTCAGTCAGGTACTCGCTCATCGCATCACGGTTGCGGATGAGTACGTCGATCCGCTCGGTGAGCCGGTCCCGCTCGGCGGCCAGCAAGGCGAGCATCTCCGGTGTCGCATCGGGAAAGTGGATCGACCGAGGTTTGTCCAGGCACGGAAGGATCTGCTTGATGATGCGAGTGGGGAGCCCCGCATCCAGCAGGCCACGGATCTGGTTGACCCGGTCCACGTAGCGCTCGTCATACTCCCGATACCCGTTCGCGCCCCGGTCCGGGACAATCAGCCCCTGCTCCTCGTAGTAGCGAAGGAGCCGACGGGACGCACCCGTCAGTCGCGACAACTCACCGATCCTCACACCCACCGAAGCTACTCGGCGCACCCCGACTTGACCCTCACATCTATGTGAAGGTTTCAGGATTCGGCCCATGACCACCACGTCTTCTGACACACAGTCTCGTACGCGACAGGTCGGCCTGCCATGGTCGGCGCTGCTGGCACTGGGGACTGCCGTCTTCATCACGAGCTTGACGGAGACTCTGCCCGCCGGTGTGCTGCCTGAGATGTCGGCTTCACTGGGCACCAGTTCAGGCGCTACCGGCCAGGCCGTCACCGTCTATGCGGCCGGTACGGCGTTGACCGCGATCCCGCTCGCCAGGGCGACAGCGTCTGTTCCGCGGAAACCACTGCTGCTCGGTGCCATGGCCGTCTTCCTGGTGGCCAACACCCTGACTGCGGCTGCCCCGGGATACGCCGTCCTGCTTGCGGGCCGGTTCCTCGCCGGAGTGGCCGCCGGCCTGGCCTGGGCGATCCTCGCCGGCTATGCCCGCCGTATCGCACCTGCCGGCCTGGAAGGACGCGCCATCGCAGTGGCGATGACCGGGATCCCAGTGGCGTTGTCCCTGGGAGTCCCGGTCGGCACGCTGATCGGTGAACAGGTGGGATGGCGGGCGGCGTTCGGCGCTGTCTCCCTGGTCACTCTCGCCGTCATCGGCTGGATCAGCGCATCCGTCCCGGGCGTGCGGCAACCCGCCATGGAACAGACCGGCACCAACCGCCCGGACCCCGCACCAGAATCACCGAAATCGCCCCTGCGGCAGACCCTGGCGCTGCCCGGTGTCGCGCCGATCATGGTCACGGTCACGACATTCGTTCTCGGGCACACGATCATCTATGCCTACATCGCTCCCTACCTGCAGCACGCAGGGCTCGGGGCGGCGACCGACGCGGTTCTCCTCGCTTTCGGTGTCGCCTGCCTGGTGAGCATTTGGTACGTCGGACGCCATGTCGACCGCCGACTACGGACTCTGATGATCACCGGCTCGGCGCTGTTCACTCTCGCCACCGCAGCTCTTGCCGTCAGCACCACACACGCGATCGTCTGGGTCGCCGCTGTTCTTTGGGGACTGGGGTGGGGCGGCGCCCCGACCTTGCTGCAAACCGCAGCCGGACAAGCCGGAATGCGGCACAGCAGCGCTGCCGCCGACACCGCACAAGCCGTCCTCGTCACCCTCTGGAACGCCGCGATGGCCCTGGGTGGCATCATCGGTGGCCTCCTGCTGCAAAGCCTGGGCGTCACCGTGATCGCCGTATCGGCCGCCGCCCTCGGGGCAGTCGGCCTGCTCATCGTCGCCGGGGCCAGACACCACGGCGTTCCGGAACACTCGGGCCACGCCATGACCCACGCCCACACACCCCTGGGCGCAGGAAGAGGCGCGCCCGGCGATCGAGCTGCCCGGCGATCGAGCTGCTGTCCGGCGTGATGGGTGGCACCGGATGATCAAGTTGCTGCGCTTCGCCGCCGTACGCCAGTGAAACGCAAGAGGCCCCGGATCTCTCCGGGGCCTCTTGCCTGCTGTGCACTCGGCAGGATTCGAACCTGCAACCTTCTGATCCGTAGTCAGATGCTCTATCCGTTA
The DNA here is from genome assembly GCF_042751845.1 of Streptomyces sp. NPDC059398. NCBI lineage: Bacteria > Bacillati > Actinomycetota > Actinomycetes > Kitasatosporales > Streptomycetaceae > Streptomyces > Streptomyces sp. NPDC059398. Next base: position 11,926 of record NZ_JBHYWP010000061.1, read on the forward strand.
AGCTACGAGTGCTTGGCGTTCCGGGCTTTTCTGCCCCGTCCGCGTTGCGAGAACAACATTACATGACCTGCGGCGTCAGGTGAAATCCATTGGCCGCACCCTCACTGAGCTGCGGAAACTCACCCAGCCCACGCCCTGCGGACCATGCCGCGGGACGACTGAAGCCCCGTCCTTCACGGACGGGGCTTCAGTGATCCAGCTGGCGGAGGCGGAGGGATTTGAACCCTCGATGGGCCGTAAAACCCAAACCGCATTAGCAGTGCGGCGCCATAGACCGGACTAGGCGACGCCTCCAGCACACCGAACACAGTCGCGCGAGCGCGAAGTGGTGCGTGCAGATGATGACACAGCTTTGCGGGCCGTCACCAATCGCGCCCCACGGTACTAGGCCGTGGGGCGGCAGAGCAAAGTCGTTCGTGGCGCGCAACGCACGGCGCTCAGGAGCGTTAGAGAGGCAGGGGCGCCACCGCCCCCGAGCCGTACCACTGATGAGTCGTACTGCGTAGCCGTACTCCTCATTCATGTCCGCCGACCCGACCCGCCGAGGAGTTACGTCATGCTGCGCCGCATCGCCCTCACCGCCGTCGTCTGTCTGTCCGCGCTGGCCGCCGCCCCCGTCGCCGCGACAGCCGAGACCACCGCACCGGCCGCCACCGCCCCGGTCCCGGCCCCCGTCACGCAACCCGGCCACCGGCTTCCCGATCCCCGGGTCCGTGACCGGCTCACCATCAGCGTCTCCGATTCCGGCGCCCGCGCCGCCGACGGCACGCGTCGGCTCGTCTGCGCGCCCGCCGGAGGGACGCACGCCTCGCCGCAGCAGGCATGCGACCGGCTGGACCAGCTCGCCGCCGACGGGCGGAAGCCGTTCGCGCCCGTCCCCGCCACGAGGATGTGCACGATGCAGTACGGCGGCCCGGCCACCGCGCACATCACCGGGGTCTGGCGGGGGCAGCCCGTCGATGCGACGTTCCGGCGTACCAATGGGTGCGAGGTCGCCCGCTGGGACGCGCTCGAACCTGTCCTTCCGCGTACCGTCGCCTGAAAGTTCAGCCGGAAGCGACCGGGAGGGCCCTGGAGCGACAACAGCGTCCCGGGACGGCCGGGAGCACCCGGGACCGGCCGTGCCAGACCGTTCAGACCTGCCGTGCCAGGCCGTTCGTGCACACAACCTTGGTGAGAGCTCCCCCTCATCCGCCGCATGTCCGGAGCGCCTGCCTTTAGACTTCCAGCAGTGACACACCGTGGCCCGAGGGGCAAGATGGGCCGGGTTGTCAGCAAGGTGCAGTAGTTCAGGGAGGAAGCGTCGTCGTGAGCAGCAGGCCATCCCGAGGCGCTGCTCGCCTCGCAGCCATACTTGACGCCCTCCCGGACGGGCTGTTGCTCGTCAATTGCAACGGCACGGTCGTCAACGCCAACTCCATCGCCCTCGAAGCCTTCGAGACACCGGGCACGGCACTCGTCGGCCGGGGACTGCTCGATCTGCTGCCGCACTTCGACTCGCGGCTGATCCCGGGTTCGATGCGGCGGCCCGAAGGCGCGGACGAGCGGGGCAGGACGAAGCCGACGCGGATGCTCGCGCGGCGCACCGACGGCGCGGAGTTCCCGGTCGAGGTGACCAGCGCGAACCTGGAGGACGGCCGGGAGGCCTACGACCCGCGCGCCGGCGGGTTCACCGGTGACGAACTGCTGATGCTCGTCGTACGCGATCTGTCGGGCACCATCGACACCGAGGCCGAACTGGCCCGTTCGCAGCGGCAGACCGAGATGATCCTCCGCGCGGCGTCCGAGGGCGTCGTGGGCACCGACACCGACGGGCGGGTCGTACTCGTCAACCCTTCCGTCGCGCAGATCCTCGGCTTCCGGGCGAGCGATCTCGGCGGCAAGGAGCTGCACCCGCTGGTGCAGCACTCCCGCGCCGACGGTGAGCCGTTCCCGTACGACGAGAGCGCCCTCGCCGACACGCTGAGGTCCGGGCGCAAGCACCGGGTGCGCGGGCAGGTGCTGTGGGCGAAGGACGGCAGCCCGGTGCCGGTCGATCTGACGACGGCGCCGGTACGGGACGGTGAGCAGCTCGTCGGCGCGGTGCTGACCTTCGCCGACCGCCGCCCGTACGAGAAGCAGGCCAAGCAGCACGCCGACGAACTCCGGGCCAAGGACGAGCGGAACGCCGCCGCCGATGCACGGCACACGGACGAACTCGCGGCCCGGGACAAGCGGCACGCGGACGAACTCGCCGCCCGCGACGAGCAGCACGCGGCCGAACTGGCCGCGCGGACCGAACAGTACGAGGCGCTCCAGGAGCGGCAGCAGCAGCTGACCGCGGTCCTCGGCGACGCCCTGCGCGGGCCGTTGGAGGAGCTGCGGGCCGAGCTGGGCACGCTCGCCGCCGATCCGGCCGGACAGCTGTGGCCCGAGGCCAACCAGATCCTGCACCATCTGGCCGCCGGATACGCCCGGATGACCACGCTCGTCGACAGCGTGCTCGGCTTCCAGCGGCTCGCCGCCGGGACCGAGGAGCTGACCAGGGCGAAGATCATGCTCGACACCGTGGTGGCGGCGGGTGTGGAGGGCGCGGTCGAGCTGATCGGGCCCGGCCGGGTGCAGTTCGCGGTGCACGCTCCGCCCATAGAGGCCGAGGTCGACGGTGGCCGGCTGGCGAGCGCTCTCGCGCATCTGATCGCCGATGTGGCCGGTGTGGACGCCACCGGCAAGGCGCGGGTCTCGCCCGGCGGCGCCTATGTGGACTCGACGATCGTGGTGGCCGCCGCGCAGCGCGGCGAGGTCGTACGGATCGAGGTGCGCGGGCCGTTCGGCGGCGGCGACCCGGTGCACGAACCGATCGTGCGCGGCATCGTCCGGGCGCACGGCGGCGTGCTCCAGACCCATGAGGTGCCGGGGACGACCGGCAGTGCGTACGTACTGGAGCTGCCCATCGGGAACGGTTCGGGGACGCTGGACCCGGCCGCCGCGAACGGTGCCGTACCGGCCGAGCCCGGCGGTGGCGGTACGGCGCAGGACCGGCCGAACGCGTCGGCGGGCGGCGGACGGCGGCGGGGCAGGCGCTCCTCCACGGATGCCTTCCTGGAGGGCTCCGGGGGCGACGGGGGCGCGAACCCGGCGGACGCCACGGGTGCCGGTGCGCCGGAGCCGCCCACGGGCCGACGCAGGGCACGCCGTGGGGAGGCCGGGCCGGGTGGCGCCGGTGCGCCTGGTGGCTCCGGTGGGCCGAGTGGTGCTGGTGGGCCGAGTGGTGCTGGTGGTATCGGTGGCTCCGGTGGTGCCGGTGGTATCGGCGTGGCGGTTCCCGCGCCCGGCCCCGCTCAGGCGTTGGCTCCAGCTCCGTCGGACGCTCCGGGTGCGGCCCGTACGGACGGGTCCGGTGCGGGTCCGACCGGCAGGGGCGGGCCCGGAACGGTGCCTTCCGGTGCCGACGCGGCCGGGGGCGGAGCCAGGGGTGTGCCGGGCAGTGCGGGCAGTGCGGCAGCGGGCCGCACCGGGCCGTCGATTCCCGCGCAGGAGAACGGCGCCGGTGACGGCGGGACAGGGCGCAGGCGCGGGCGTACGGACGCACCGCTCGGCGGACGTACGGAGCTGTCGGATGGAGCCGGCGGCCCCCAGGGCTCCATGGGCTCCATGCCTGCCGCAGGAGGCATGCCGTCGGAGGGGTCCGTGGTGACCGCCGCCGAGAACGCGCGGGGCGGCGCGCCCGGTGGCCACGCACAGCGCGGGGCGACGGTGCCGCCGCAGGGCGTACCGGCGGATGCGCCGGTGCCCACCGGGCGGCGCGCACGGCGCACGGACGGGGTGCGTGAGATCGAGAACACCCGCCCCGCCCTGGGCCCGGCGCCCGCCGCTCCCCAGCAGGAAATCGCGGCACACAACCAGCCGGGCCAGCCGGGCCAGCCGCAGACTCCACCCCCGGGCCGCCGGGCGCGCCGGGCTCTGGCCACCGCTTCGGCATCGGCGGCCGCAGAGGCCGAGCGCCCGCGTACGCCGTTCGCGCTTCCCCCTGCGGACGCCGACCGCGTACAGGGACAGCCGCAGCCGGGCCCCGTACCGCCCGAGGGCTCGCTGCCGGGCCGCCACGACTCCGTACGGGCGGACGGACGGACCGGCGGTGAACCGCTCGCGCCGCCGCAGCACCATCCGGCGGCGGGGATGGAGGCGGGTGAAGAGGTGCCCAAGGACGGCACGTTGTACGCGTCGCCCGAGGGCTGGGCCTCCGTCACCGAGCGGGCGGCGGCCGACGAGGCCGCGGCCCAGCCGCTGCCCGCCGAGGAGCCGGTGGCCGCCGATGGCACGCAGGGACGTGCCATAAGCGTGCGGACGCTCGGGCAGGGTATGCCGTTCGCCGAACAGTTCGCGGCACAGCAGAACCAGCCGCACTCGCTGGGTTCCGGACGCCGGCGCAAGCTCGCGGCCCCGCCGGAGGGCGAGCGCCCCGAACCGGCCGCCCGGCCACACCCCCAGGCCACCGGCGAGCAGGGCGCACCGCACGAACAGAGCGCACAGCAGCCGACCGCACAGCGGCAGGGCCGCTCGCCGCAGGGCCACCAGATGCAGCGCCACCAGATGCAGGGCCAGGCGCCGCAGGGGACGAACCAGAACCGGCCGGGTCAGATGCCCCCCTCGGCTCATACGGCCCAGCAGCCCCCCATGCCACAGCAGGCTCAGCTTCCCCAGCAGGCCCAGAAATCTCCACAGGCCGCGCAACCCTCCCAATCCCAGCAGCCGCCGCAGTCCCAGCAGGCCGCGCAGTCGCTGCAGAATCAGCAGTCCCAGCGACGCCTCTCACCGCAGTCGGAGGGCCGTTCGTACGCCATCGGCGCCCCGGACGAGGGGGCGGAGGGGCCCGAACCGCTGGACGGGCCCGGTGGCGCCGTGGAGGTGGCCAACCGGCCGCAGCCGCAGCCGGTGGACGACGAGTTGCCTCCCGAGCCGCTCGACAACCCGCGGCGGCTGCTCGTCTGGCCCGCGCCCGACGTCTCCACTCAGCAGGCGCTGAGCGACCGCGGCTACCGCCCGGTGATCGTGCACTCGCGGGAGGAGGTCGATGCCCAGATCGCCGCGTTCCCGGCGGCGCTCTTCGTCGACCCGCTGACCGGGCCGATCACCCGTAAGGCGCTGCAGTCACTGCGCCAGGCGGCGGTGGCGGCCGAGGTGCCGGTGCTGGTGACGGCGGGGCTCGGGCAGGCGACGCGGGAGGCGGCCTACGGGGCTGACCCAGCCGTCCTGTTGAAGGCGCTGGCCCCGCGCGACTCGGAGCAGCACCCGTCGCGTGTGCTGCTGATCGAGGAGCACGAGGAGATCGCGCTCGCCCTGACGGAGACGTTGGAGCGACGCGGTATGCAGGTGGCGCGGGCCGGCACCGACGCGGAGGCCGTCGCCCTGGCTGCCCAGATGCGGCCGAACCTGGTGGTGATGGACCTGATGCAGGTACGCCGCCGCCGCGCCGGGATCGTCGACTGGCTCCGCGCGAACGGGCAGCTGAACCGCACCCCGCTGGTCGTCTACACCTCGGCCGGGATGGACGCGGCCCAACTGCCGGGACTCGCGTCGGGCGAGACCGTGCTGTTCCTCGCGGAACGCTCCACCAGCGCCGAGGTGCAGGGCCGGATCGTCGACCTGCTGGCGAAGATCGGCACCAACTGAGGCCGTAGACCGGGCCGGGGCGATCAGGCGGGGCGGCGGTCGGGCCGGGGCGCTCTGATACCGGGCCTCTCCGGTGGGCCCGGCGTCGGAGCTGCCCCGGGCTCAACCCGGTTGGGCCCACCAGGCCAGGCCCGACCGAGCCGCGTCCACCTCAGTCAGCCGTGCGCAACTCGGTCGCGTCCAACTCACCGTCCGCGTACTGCTTCCTGAGCACCTTCTTGTCGAACTTCCCGACCGACGTCTTCGGCACCGACGGCACGACGGCCCATCGTTCCGGCAGCTGCCACTTGGCGACGGACCGGGCGAGGAAGGCCCTGAGCTCCTCGTACCCGACGCTTTCACCCTCCTTCAGCACCACCGTCGCGAGCGGCCGTTCGCCCCACTTCTCGTCGGGGACGGCGACCACCGCGGCCTCGGCCACGGCGGGATGGGCCATGATCGCGTTCTCCAGGTCGACGCTCGAAATCCACTCCCCGCCGGACTTGATGACGTCCTTCGCACGGTCGGTGAGCGTCAGATAGCCGTCCGGGCTGATGACCCCGACATCGCCGGTCTTCAGCCAGCCGTCGGCGCTGAACTTGTCGGCCGGCCGGAAGTTCTCGCCGCCCGCGCCGCCGTAGTACGCCCCGGCGATCCACGGCCCCCGTACCTCCAGCTCACCGGCCGATTCACCGTCCCACGGCAGGATGCCGCCACCGGGCCCGGCGAGCCGTGCCTCGATACCCACGGGGAAGCGGCCCTGGGTGACGCGGTACGGCCACTCCTCCTCCGGGGTCAGACCGGCGGGCGGGTTGGACGTCGTCCCCAGCGGTGAGGTCTCCGTCATGCCCCAGGCGTGGCAGAGCCGGACGCCCAGCTTGTCGTACGCCTCCATCAGCGCGGGCGGACAGGCGGCGCCGCCGATGGTGACCCGCGCCATCGAGCTCAGATCACGCGGATGGGCGGTCACCTCGGCCAGCAGCCCCTGCCAGATCGTGGGCACGGCCGCCGCGTGCGTCGGTTTCTCCTGCTCGATCATCTCGGCGAGCGGCTCGGGCTGGAGAAAACGGTCGGGCATCAGCATGTTGATGCCCGACATGAAGGTCGCGTGCGGCAGACCCCAGGCGTTGACATGAAACTGCGGCACGACCACGAGCGTCGTGTCCTGGTCCGTGAGCCCCATCGACTGGGCCGAGTTGACCTGCATGGAGTGCAGGTAGATCGAACGGTGGGAGTAGACGACGCCCTTGGGCTCGCCCGTGGTGCCCGAGGTGTAGCAGAGGGCTGCGGCCTGCCGTTCGTCGATCTCGGGCCAGTCGAACTTCGTCGGGCGGCCCGCGATCAGTTCCTCGTACTCATGGACGGTCGCCGTGGCCCCGGCGAGCAGTGAGCGGTCTCCCGGGCCGCTCACCACCACGTGCTCGACGGTCGGCAGGTCCGGCAGCAGGGGCGTGAGCAGCGGCAGCAGGGAGCCGTTGACGATGATCACGCGGTCGGCCGCGTGGTTGACGATCCAGGTCAGCTGCTCGGCGGGGAGCCGGATATTGAGGGTGTGCAGAACGGCGCCCATGGAGGGAACGGCGAAGTACGCCTCCACATGCTCCGCGTTGTTCCACATGAGCGTTGCCACCCGCTGGTCGCCTTCGACCCCCAGCTCGTCCCGGAGGGCGTTGGCGAGTTGTACGGCGCGCCCGCCGGTCTCGGCGAAGGAACGGCGCTGCGGTGTTGCGGCATCGCCGGTCCAGGTGGTGATCTGGGAGGCGCCGTGTACCAGCGTTCCGTGGACGAGGATGCGGGTCACTGTCAGCGGTACGTCCTGCATCGTGCTCAGCACGGCGTCCTCCTGGGGAGCAGCGTTGCCTACGCATGGGTAATGTGTCGCAATTCTGCGCACATACCAGCTGGTATGTCACTACCCGCCCTCAGGAAATCCACCGCTCTCCCGCCGCTCCGGCCCGCTGTCCGCTCTCACCACCCGCTCCGGCTCAGCACCCGTCGGCTCAGCACCCCGTCGGCTCAGCACAAGCCCAGGCTCCCGCCCTGGCCCCGCCCCGGTCCCGCCCCGGGCGGGCTCAGCGTGCGGGGGAGAGCTCCGGGTCCTCACGGAGCTTGCCGAGCGCACGGGACACCGCGCTCTTGACCGTACCGATCGAGACCCCGAGCACCTCGGCGGTCTGCTGCTCGCTGAGGTCCTCGTAGTAGCGGAGCACCAGCATGGCCCGCTGCCGGTCGGGCAGCTTCATCACCGCGTGCCACATCGCGTCGCGCAGTGCCTGCTGCTCGGCCGCGTCGGGCTCCGGCGCGGCCTCCGGCTCGGGAAGGTCCTCGCAGGCGAACTCGTCGACCTTGCGCTTGCGCCACTGCGACGTACGGGTGTTCACCAGCGCCCGCCGGACATACCCGTCCAGCGCACGATGGTCCTCGATCCGCTCCCACGCGACATAGGTCTTGGTCAGCGCGGTCTGGAGCAGATCCTCGGCATCACTCGGATTGGCGGTCAGAGAACGGGCTGTACGCAGCAGAACGGGCCCCCGGGCACGCATATAGGTGGCGAACGACGAGTACGGCGTCGCTGCCTTCGCTGCGCTGGTACAGACTGGCGTGGTCATAGCTCCACGCTAGGAGCCGAAGCCCCTGAGCAGATCGCCCACAGGTGCCGAAGGCGGGTCCCCCTCAGGTTGTAGGAGTGGTGGTAGCCCCACCTCCTGAAGGTGGAGGACGGCCCTCCCCTCATCGGGGTTCCCGTGATGGACCGGTACGGATTCCGGGGAGGGCGTGGGGGCGAGCGAGGGCGGCCGCGGCCGCCGGGTCAGCAAGGCTCGCTGGGTCGGTTTGCCGCAGGGGGCCGGGGCCCACCAGGTCCGGTCCTGTCCGGGCTAGTCGGCGATGCGGGCCACCGGGGCGTCGACCCGGTTCCGGTCGATCGTGAGTTCCTGGCCTCCGTGCTCCTCCTTCACCTCACCCGCGTACTGGTGGATCCGCTGATGCGGCGACCAGTCCTCGCTCCGCAACGACGGCTCCTCCGCCACCGACGGTTCGCCGTTCCAGCGGGCGAACCACATCACCGAGGGCAGGTCCGACGTACCCGCCCTGCGTTCCGCACCCAGCTGCGCCACTCCGGAATCCGCGCTGCTGTAGAAGCCGGCGACATAACCGAGCCGCTCCACCTCCCGGTCCCAGGAACGGATGAACGAGAGGGTGGTGGCCGCGCAGTCGCGGTCGCCCTGGTCGTACGCCTCCATGTCCAGGTAGAGCGGTGACCCTTTCACCATCCCGAGCGCCCCGGCCTGCTCGACCGCGTCGCGGGCCTCTTCGGCTCCCTGGCCGGCGGGATCCGAACCGATGGCGACCTTCCGTTTACTGTCGGCCGCCACACAGGGCGACTGCGAGCCGACGAACACCGGCAGCACCTTCCAGCCCATCCCGTACACGCTCGACACCCAGTCCCTGGTGAGCTCGGGCTGGTTCGGACAGCCCCGGCCGCGGCCTCCGTAGTAGACGCCGATGCTCCGGTACCGGGAGGACTTCCAGGCGCGCATCGTCGCGAGAGACGGTGTGACGCAGGTGTCGAACCCGTAGCCGTCGAACCGGTCGGGCCCGGCAGCGGCGGCAGACGCGGAAGAGGCTGCGTCCCTGTCCCCGGCACCCGGCTCACCGGCCGCTGTCTCTCCGGTCGACGGCTCCCTGGTCAACGGCTCCCCGGCCTGCGGCTCACTGGCCTGCCGCTCGTCGGCCCGCGGCTCTCGGGTGCCGAGCACCGGGTCTCCCAGGGTGTCGGTCTCGGCGGCTGCCCCCGTACCGGGCTGCCCGCCCGGCTGGGCACCGCCTGCTGCGTCGGCCGCCGCACCCGCCGGTACGCCTGGCAGGGAAGAGGTGACGGCCGGTGCGGCATCCGCGGTAGGGGCTGTGAGAGCCATGACGACGGCTGCGCCGAGAAGATGGGACAAGAACATCTTTTGTCGTTGCATAGGGCGCAGTGAACGGCCCGCCTCCCCGGACCGCCCAACGTCCACGCCGCAGTGTCAGCCGTCCGTGCCGAGGATGAGCCCGGATGTGGGTACGCCGGTCCCCGCGGTGACAAGCGTGGTGGCCGCACCGGATATCTGGTTCACCGAAGTGCCGCGCACCTGCCGCACCGCTTCCGCTATGCCGTTCATGCCGTGCAGATACGCCTCCCCCAGCTGACCACCGTGGGTGTTCAGCGCAAGCGCCTCCTCCGCGACGAAGGCCCCCGCCTCACCCGGCTTGCAGAAGCCGAACTCCTCCAGCTGCATCAGTACGAACGGGGTGAAGTGGTCGTAGAGGATGCCCACGTCGATGTCGGAGGGCCGCAGCCCGGAGGTCTGCCAGAGCTGTCGGGCCACCACACTCATCTCGGGCAGCCCGCTCAGATCGTCCCGGTAGAAACTGGTCATCTGCTCCTGTGCCCGGCCCGCCCCCTGCGCCGCAGCTACGATCACCGCCGGCGGACGGCGCAGATCACGGGCCCGCTCGGCGCTGGTGACGACGATCGCCTGCCCGCCGTCGGTCTCCTGACAGCAGTCCAGCAGCCGCAACGGCTCCACGATCCACCTTGAGGCGGCGTGATCGGCGAGGGTGATCGGCTTCTCGTAGAAGTACGCCGCCGGGTTGCGCGCCGCATACCGGCGGTCGGTCACCGCGACGTGGCCGAACACATCGGGTGCGAGGCCGTACGTGTGCAGATACCGCTGGGCGGCCATCGCCACCCAGGAGGCGGGTGTGAGCAGACCGAACGGCAACGCCCAGCCGAGTGCGGCGCCCTCGGCCGACGGCTCCCGGTGCTGGACGCCCGAACCGAATCGCCGCCCGGAGCGCTCATTGAACGCCCGATAGCAGACGACCACGTCCGCCACTCCGGCGGCGACAGCGAGCGCGGCTTGCTGCACAGTGGCGCAGGCGGCGCCACCTCCGTAGTGGATGCGGGAGAAGAAGGACAGCTCCCCGATACCGGCGGCCTGGGCGACCGTGATCTCGGGGCTGGTGTCCATGGTGAAGGTGACCAGACCGTCCACGTCGGCGGGGGTGAGGCCCGCGTCGTCGAGGGCAGAGTGGACGGCTTCCACGGCCAGCTTGAGTTCGCTGCGCCCGGAGTCCTTGGAGAACTCGGTCGCCCCGATCCCGGCGATGGCGGCCTTACCGCCGAGTGAGTCACGCCTGTTCCTGCTCACGCGGCCACCCCACTCCCGGGGTGCGCCCCGCCGCCGGTACCGGAGGAGCCGGTGCTGGAGCCGGCGACGGTGCTGGAGCCGGTGCCGGTATCGGTATCGGATCCGCGGCAGGAGCCGGAGCGAATGTTCACTTCACCGGCTTCGTCCGCGCCCGCGGTCGCCTCCCCGCTCCGGGCGGTGACCGTCACACGGCCCGTGACATGGCGGCCCAACCCGTTGGCGCCGGTGATCCGGACCTCCGTGTCGTCCCCCTCGACCGCCGTGACCGTACCCGTCAACACCATGGTGTCCCACGGGTAGTTGGGCGCCCCAAGACGGATCGCGACCTTCCGCAGCCTGTATCCGGGGCCGAATCGATCGGTGATGTATCTGCCGACCAGCCCATTGGTGGTGAGGATGTTCATGAAGATGTCCGGGGAGCCCTTCTCCTTGGCAGCCTCCGCGTCGTGGTGCACGTCCTGGAAATCGCGGGAGGCGACGGCGCCCGCGACGATGAGCGTGCGGGTGATCGGGATCTCCAGCGGCGCCAGTTCATCGCCGACTCTCATACCGGCTCCTCCCTCTCTGCGGTTCCCGCCGTATCTCCATCCACGAGCAACACCCCCAGCTGGTCCAGCACTTCGCTGCCACAGCCCAGATACGCGTCGAGCTGCCGCCCCCAGAGAAAGTGCCGGTGCACGGGGTGTTCCAGATCGGAACCCAGCCCGCCGTGCAGATGCTGGCCCGTGTGCACAACCCGCTTGCCGGCCTCCGATGCCCACCAGGCGGCGGTGAGGGCATGGGCCGCGAACGGCAGCCCCTCGTCGTGCCGCCAGGCAGCCTCGTACGCCGTGACCCGTATCGCCTCGGTGTCCATATACGCGTCCGCGGCCCGCAGTTGCACCCCCTGGTTCGTGGAGAGCGGCCGTCCGAACTGCTCCCGCTCCGAGGTGTACGACACGGCACGTGCGAGCGAACCCGCGCACACTCCGGCCTGGAGCCCCGCGAACGCGACCCGCGCCACGGCCAGCACCTGCTGGTACGCGCCCGGACCACCCAGCGCCTCGGCCGGTGTCCCGGAGAGGACCAGCCGCCCTCCCGACCAGGGCGCGGTGCTCTCCACCGGCTCCGTCCGCGCGTCCGCCACCCGCACCAGCCAGAGCCCGAGGTCCTCGTCGGCCACCAGCACCAGAGTGGCGTCCCGCAGCCATGGCACGAACGGCACCGTCCCACTCAGCCTGCCGGAGGCGTCCGCCCGTACACCTCCTCGCGCGGGGAGCGCACCCGTCGCCACCGCTGTCCCCTCCCGCAGCGCCGGCAGCAGTCTCCCGCGCTGCTCGTCCGTGCCGTGGGCGGCCACCGCCAGCAGCCCGTAGACACAGGTCACGGTGAAGGGGACCTGTGCCGTGGCCCGGCCCTGCTCCTCCAGGAGCAGCACCAGACCGAGCAGCCCCGTCTCCTCGGCCGCCCCCACCAGCCCCGCCGCCACCAGCGTCTTCCACAGCTCGGCATCTGTCCCCGTGCCCGCCGCGGTCAGCCGCTGGTGCGTGGAGAGGTCCCCGAAGATCCGGGCGGCCAGGTCGCGCGCCGCTTCCTGCTCCTCCGTCGGTGTGAAGTCCATCTCAGCCCCCGCCTCCCCTGAACACCGGCAGCTCCCATTCCTCGTCCACGCGCAGGAATTCGAGGCTCACGGGCATACCGACCCGCACCTCGTCGTACGGCACCCCGGTCACGTTGCTCACCATGCGCACCCCCTCGGCCAGCTCGATCAGGCCCACCGCGTAGGGCGGGTCGAAGGCCGGAAAGGGCGGATGGTGCATGACCACGTACGAATAGACCGTCCCGGCACCGCTCGCCGCGACCGTGTCCCACTCGGGCGAGCCGCACGCATTGCAGCCCGGCAGCCAGGGGAAGCGCAGCGCCGAACAGGACACACACCGCTGGATCAGCAGCTCATGCCGGGCCACCCCCTCCCAGAACCCGGCATTGTCCCGGTTGATCACCGGTCGCGGCCGCCGCGCCCCCGGACCACGGCCCCCGGCCCCCGGCGCTCCCGCCGCCGGAGCCGGTGGCTTCGTCCTCGCCCCGGGTGCGTACTTGAGGATCCGGAAGCGGTGCGTCCCCGCCAGCTCGCCATCGCCCCGGACATCCATCCGCGTGGTGACGAAATATCCGGTCCCCAGGGCAGTCTTCTTGCGCTCGGACACCGACTCGATGACCGCGTCGAAGGTGATCCGGTCGCCGGGCCGCAGATCCCGCAGATACTCCTGTTCGCAGTCGGTCGCGACGACCGCCGTGCATCCCGCTCCGTCCAGCAGCGCGAACAACTCGTCATAGGCAGTGGTCCTGCCCGTGTGCCCCGACAGCCCGCCCATCGTCCAGGCCTGGAGCATGGTGGGTGGCGCTACAGCCGGATAGGCCGGGTTCGCGTCTCCCATCGCCTCGCACCAGTGCCTGATCATCGGCTCGTTGACGGTGTCCTTGCCCACCCCGGAAGTCGCGGCGGGCCGCCCTTCGTACGCCTTCAGCTGCTCGTACAGCGGGTCCCCTCCGTTCACCGACCCGCCGCTCGCCGAGCCGCCGTTCGCCGACCCGTCACTCCCAGCCCCTCCGCCCACCGACCCGTCACTCCCAGCCGCCCCGCTTGCCGCCCCACCGCTCACCCCGCCGTTTCTCACAGCACCGGCGCTCGCCGCCCCGCCGCCGCTCCCGTCGACGTCTGTCACCGCCTCATTCCCCACCACCTCACCGCTCACCTCTTCCGGCTCCTCATCCCGAGTCGCATCGTCGCGACGATCTCCCGCTGCACCTCGCTCACCCCGCCCCCGAAGGTGTTGATCTGCGCCGCCCTGTTCATCCGCTCCAGCTCCCCGCCCCCGAAGGCCCCCGGAGACCCCGCCCGGATGAGCGCTGTTTCACCCGCAATTTCCTGACACATTCGATACACCTCTACGGCGCATTCGGTTCCCAGAAACTTGACCCCACTTGCGTCACCCGGTGCGAGAGCCCCGGCCCCCACGTCCCCGACCAGCCGCCAGTTGAGCAATCTGACGGCCGCGAGCCGGGCGTGCACCTCCGCGAGCCGCGCTCTGACCCACGCCTGGTCGGCCGGCCGTGCGCCGGTGTACGGGTCGCGTGTGCGGGCGTACGCCAGGACATCGGCGTAGCAGTCCTCCGCCTGCATACCGATCGCTGCCAGCGCCACCCGCTCGTGGTTGAGCTGGTTGGTGATCAGCTTCCAGCCGGCGTTCTCGGCGCTGACCAGATGACCCACGGGCACCCGGATCCCGTCGTAGTACGTGGCGGTCGTGGTCTGCCCGCCCACCGTCTCGATCGGGGTCCACGAGAAGCCGGGGGCGTCGGTGGGGACCAGGATGATCGAGATCCCGCGGTGCTTGGGCGCCTCGGGGTCGGTCCGGCAGGCGAGCCAGATCCAGTCCGCGTTCTGGGCGTTGGACGTGAAGACCTTCTGTCCGTCGATCACCCACGTATCGCCGTCGCGCACCGCGCGTGTGCGCAGCGAGGCGAGATCGGTACCGGCCGACGGCTCGCTGTACCCGATGGCGAAGACGATTTCGCCGGAGAGGATGCGCGGCAGAAAGTAGTCCTTCTGTGCCTGCGTCCCGTACTTCATCAGCGTCGGCCCGACGGTGTTCAGCGTGACCATCGAGACGGGTGCGCCCGCCCGGTACGCCTCGTCGAAGAAGACGAACTGCTCGTCGGGGCCCCGCCCCTTGCCGCCGTACTCGACGGGCCAGCCGAGTCCCAGCATTCCGTCCGCGCCGATGCGCCGCAGCAGCGCCCGCTGTTCCTCGGGGCGTGCGCCGGAGCCCGTAGGGGAGCCACCGCCTGGTCCGGGAGCGCGTTCACCTGGGGGGCCGGGAGCGAATCCACCGCTGGGCCACGGGCCGGAGTCGGCGCCGGGACCACCGCCGGGCACTGGCTCCCGGCGCATCAGATCGGCGAAATAGGAGCGGAGTTCGGCACGGAGTTCCAACTGCCTCTCCGTCGGGGCGAGGTGCACGTCGGCGGCCTCCCTGGCTTCCGGATCAGGGCTTCTGACTGTCCGTCAGATACACGTCCAGTGTCAAGACCGGAACCCGGCCGCAACTTCCGCCGCAGCACGCAGAAAACCGTCCGGGCGGCGATGCCTCAGCACCGTCGCCCGGACAGTCATTCACCCCGTGCAGTACTCGTGCGGTCCCCGCACGCCCCCCACACCCCCGACCCCCATCGGGCCGGTCCTCACCAGAGCCGGGTGAAGTTCACCGTGTAGTGGGCCTGGTCGATCGAGGTGAAGGCCGAACCGTTCACACTCGCCGTGCTGTTCTGGTTCGACGCTCCGGAGCCGGTGGCGACCTGCTGCGTGGTGGTCGAGTTGCCGTTGTTGTTGTGCCCGACGCCGCTGCCGACGACCCCGGCCACACTGGCGTTGGATCCGCTGCCCGCGACGGCGCCGTTGTCCGCGGTCGCCACACCGGTGAAGAGGGCCGCTGCCAGCGGCAGGGCTGCGACGGCGGCAAGGACGCGAACGGTACGGATGTGTGCCATGTCATTTCCTCCAGGAACCAGAAGTGCGGCTGATTCCGGGGTGGTTGGCCGACCGCCCCGGTGAGTGGTTCACGACTGTCGCGAGATCAGAGTTGCCCACGGGACCCCCACCGAACCAGCCTGGAAGACCTGATTCCCTCGCAAGCATGACCTTAAGTCGATAAACCCCCCTCACGTCACGAACCTGATCCACGACGGGCCCCAGGCGACAGAACCCGGGCACCCCAGGAGGTGAAGCGTTCCTGCATCACGCCAAGGAAGGGCGCGAACCGGCCTTGCGCCCCACTTTCCGTATTCGAACGCATGCGCGATGATGAACGTATGGCCGCCATTGACAGGCACTCCGCCACCCTGGCCCTCGCCCATGCGCTCTCCGCCGCCGAGCTCGGGCTCCCCGTCATCCCCCTGACCCGCACCAAGCTCCCGGCGATCCCCTCGCCGCACCACGGGGAGGCGGGCCCGGTCCGCTGCCGCGGCGCCTGCGGCCGTACGGGACACGGCGTCCACGACGCGACGGCCGACCCCGCAGCCGTGCGCGCACTGTTCGCCGCCGCCCCCTGGGCCACCGGCTACGGCATCGCCTGCGGCCGGCCGCCGCACCATCTGATCGGCATCGACCTCGACACCAAGGCGGAGACCGACTCCACGGCCGCTCTGCGACGCCTCGCACTCACGCATCTGTTCAAGATCCCGGAAACCGTCACCGTGCTCACGCCGAGCGGCGGCAGCCATCTCTGGCTGACCGGACCACCCGACAGGATCGTCCCCAACTCGGCGAGCCGGCTCGCTCCCGGTATCGACATCCGGGGCGCCGGTGGCTACCTCGTGGGGCCCGGCTCACTCACGGCCCACGGTGTCTACCGCCTCGCGCCCGGCACGGCACATCTCGCGCCCGCGCCCTGTCCTCGTGCTCTGCTCCGTCTGCTCACGCCTCCCGCGCGTTCCCCGCACTCCACCGGCCGGCCCGCTCAGGGCCAGGGCCTGGTGCACTTCGTACTCGCCGCCCATGAGGGTCAGCGCAACACCCGTCTGTTCTGGGCCGCCTGCCGCGCCTATGAGAACGGTCTCGGCGACCAACTCGCCGACCGGCTCACCGCCGCGGCTGTCCGTACCGGACTCACCGAGCATGAGGCCCGTGCCACCATCGCCTCGGCAGCCCGCCTGGCGATGCCCACACTGTGATCGCTTCTGTGGTCGCTGTGATCGGTGCGGCCTGTGTGGCCTGTGTGGCCTGTGCGATCGAAGGGATCGGTACGACCTGTGCGGTCGGAGTGATCGGTTCGACCTCGTTGATCGGTGCGACGTCTTTGATCGGTGGGGCAGCCTCTTTGATCGGTGGGGCCTGTGTGATCGGCGTGACCTGTTCGATCCGTAGGGCCTGCTCTGTGCGGCCTACCTGATCCCTGCGGCCTACCTGATCCCTGCGGTCTGCTCGATCCCCGCGGTCTGCTCGATCCCCGCGGTCTGCTTGATCCGGGCAACCTGCCCGATCCGTGCAGCTCCTGCGCCCCGTGCAACCCCGGTCGCACGATCAGGCCGGCTGGAGTACCGCTTCGCCGACCGCGGCGTCCGTGATCGCGTCGTCCGACGAGGTGTCGGTGTCGAGCGGGAGGTGCCGCGTGCTGGGCGTGGACCCGTGGGCCTCGGCGCGGATGCGCTGCTTGATGGTGGGCGGCAGCGCACGGTCCTTGGGCAGCGCCCACCAGGCGACCTGCGCCGGTTCGACGTCGACCGGCTTCCGCTCGGCGGAGGCCGGTGCTGGTGCTGGTGCCGGCACCGCAGCCTCCGGAGCAGTTCGCACGGCGGGAATGCCCGTCGTACGGACAGCGCGCCCCGCCAGATCAGCGGGGGCCGGGGCGGCCGCACCGGCGGGGACAGTGGTGGCGCGAGCCGAGGTGGAGAATCCGAGCATCGCGACGAGCGCGAAGAACGCGCTGGTGAAGGCGGCCCACGCCTTCTTGGCCTGGCTGGTCATGACAGCCCCTCATTTCTGTGCTTTACAGCGGTTTTTACGGTGGGACGTTCTACGTACTTTTCACATGATGCGGATGTGGTTCGGACAGACAGGGACCAACGCACAGATAGTGGCGTTCTTCCGATCAACACCACCCGGTTGGCCCCTCCCGGCTGGGCGGATTTCCGAAGCCGGGTTCCGATGGGACGTCAGGTAAGCGCGCGTCAGGCAGAGGAGCGTCATGTCCCAGGCAACGGAACCAGGCCCCCGGAAGCGCCGCCTGCTCCCCCGCAGAAAGGCCACCCGGGCGGTGCTGGCGGCCCTTCTGGTCTGCGTCGGAGCCCTCGGCTGGTCGGTCAGCGGGGCCCTGACCTACCCGGGCGACGACAGCACGGCAGCGCGGCTGGCGGGCTGGGCCCGCGAGCACTCACTCGGCGTCGTGGTCGACAAGCTGGAGAACATCAGGTACGACCTCGACCCCCCGAAGGTCGGCGGCGCACTGTCGGCCGACGCCCAGGCCCGGATGAACCAGACCGCCGCCGCGCAGGCACCCCCGCACGGCGTCCACCCCGAGGTACCGCTGCGCGCCCCGATGCGCCCGCTCGTAGCACCGGCGCTCAAGGGCGAGGGCGTCTACCGCACGCTCGTCAACGACAGCAAGGGGCGGCCGGTCGTGCAGGGGACGTACGTGCGCCCCGACGCCCAGCACACCTCGTACGAAGCGGCCGTGGCCTGGATCAGCGCCAAGAACGCCCGCTTCCGGCTCCACCCGGGCGTACGGGAACCCGGCGGCACCTTCTCGGTCCCGCCCAACATCCCCAGGGGGCAGCGCACCGGGCTCATCGCCACCTGGAACGGCGGCTTCAAGGTCACCGACGGTGGCTCCCACGGCGGCTTCTACCTGAATGGACGTACCGCCGGATCCCTCCGCGACGGTGCCGCATCCGAGGTCTTCTACCGCGACGGCTCGTTCAAGCTCGGCGTCTGGGGCCGTGACGTGCGGATGACACCGGACGTCGTCGGCGTACGCCAGTGTCTGGAGCTGATGGTCGACGGCGGGAAGGTGGTCCCGGACATCGACAGCGACTCCAAGTGGGGCGCCACCGACCAGAGCAGGATGTTCGTGGAACGCTCAGGCGTGGGTGTCACCGCCAAGGGCGACATCGTCATGGTGGTCGGCCAGGCGCTCACGGCCCACACACTCGCGGACCTGATGCAGCGCGCCGGAGCCGTACGGGCCATGCCGCTGGACATGAACCGGGCCTGGCCGTCCTTCATGAGCTACGACGGCAAGGCCGACCCGGCCAATCCGAAGCCGACGAACATCCTCGACTTCGAGAACCCGCCGGAGCGCTACTACAACCAGGCGACGCGGGATTTCGTGGCGGTGTACGCACGCTGAGGTCGTGTGTGCCGGTAAAGGTATGCGCCCGCTCGAAGTGGAAGGGGCGCCCCCGCGAACGGGGACGCCCCTTCTCTACTGTCCGTACTCGGACCTGCAAGCGGTGGGTGTGGGATTTGAACCCACGGTGACTCTCGCCACGACGGTTTTCAAGACCGTTCCCTTAGGCCGCTCGGGCAACCCACCCCGCGCCACCCCGTCGGGGTGATGCGGGAAACAGACTAGCGCGTCAGCTGTCGCCCTTGCGCTGGCCCAGGGTGACCTCGACCGTGTGCTCCTTGCCGTCGCGCTTGTAGGTGAGCTGGACCTTGTCGCCCGGCTTGTGCGTCCAGATCGTGCCGATCAGGGTCGGGCCGCTGTCGATCGCTGTGTCGTCCAGCTTGGTGATCACGTCGCCGGGCTTGAGGCCGGCCTTGGCCGCCGGGCCGTTGGCCGTCACCGAGGCCGTGCCGCTCGCGCCCTGGTCGGAGATCTTGGCGCCGTTGCCCTGCTCGTCCATGGCGACCGTGGCACCGATCACCGGGTAGACCGGCTGGCCGGTCTTGATCAGCTGCTGGGCGACGTTCTTCGCCTGGCTGATCGGGATGGCGAAGCCCAGGCCGATCGAGCCGGCCTGTGAATCGCCGCCGCCCAGGCTGCCGCTGCTGGCGGACTGGATGGCCGAGTTGATGCCGATGACCGCCCCGCGGTCGTCGAGCAGCGGGCCGCCCGAGTTCCCCGGGTTGATCGAGGCGTCGGTCTGCAGGGCGCTCATGTACGAGGCCTTGCTGCCCGAACCGTCACCGGAGGCGACCGGGCGGTTCTTGGCGCTGATGATGCCGGTCGTCACCGTGTTGGACAGGCCGAACGGCGCACCGATCGCGATGGTCGAGTCGCCGACCGCCACCTGGTCCGAGTTGCCGAGCGCGAGCGGGGTCAGCCCGGAGGGGGCGTTCTTGAGCTTGACGACGGCCACGTCGTAACCCTGCGCACGGCCGACCACCTCGGCGTCGTACTTCTTGCCGTTGGAGAACGTCGCCGTCAGGGTGCCCCCGTCGGCCGCCTCCGCCACCACGTGGTTGTTGGTGAGGATGTGGCCCTGGGTGTCGTAGATGAAGCCGGTACCGGTGCCGCCGTCGCCGTTGCCGCTCTTCGCCTCGATGGTCACCACGCTCGGCAGCGCCTTGGCGGCGATCCCCGCCACGGTGTTGGGGGAGCGCTTGACCTCCTGGCCCTTGCCCGGCGCCGACACGGTCGTCGAGCCCGTCGCGTTGTCGCTGTGCTCCGCGGCGAAGTACCCGATGCCACCGCCGATACCGCCCGCGACCAGCGCCGCCACGACCACCGCCGCGATGAGACCGCCCGCGCGCTTCTTCGGCGGGGCGGGCGGAGGCGGTACGGGCGCACCCCATACGGGGCCGCCGCCCTCTCCGTATCCGCCGTTGCCGCCGCCCCCGTACGAGGGGAGGGAAGGCGGCGGCGGGGGCCAGCCGGCGTCCGCGGCCCGGACGGGCTCGGGCGCGGATGCGGGCACCGGCCCGGGGAGCTGCGCAGTGGCTTCGGTGGCGGAAGCGGGCGTGCCCTCAGGAGCGGCAACCGGCACGGGAGGTGCGGACGGGGCGGGTGGTGCGGTCTCGGCCGACGTGCCCTCGGTGCCCTCGTTCTCGGTGCTCACAGCTCTTTCTCCTCGGTTCCACGTCGTCTCGGTCAGAGTCCCGCTGTGCAAGTGTCTGCGGACAGCTTTTCCCACAGCACGTCGGGGCACTGTAAGCGGGAGCTGTGCATCTTCGTCATCTCAGTGGGTTGTCGTACTCGACTGTTTCACTGGTCTTCTCCCCGCACCCTCTCCGCACATCCTTTATTTCGGATGAGAAGGATGAGAACGACGAGAAGGAGACGAGGAGGACGAGAAGGAGAAGAAACCGCGCCTTCACACACCTGCCCGTACGCTTCCGCGTTCGCCTGCCCCGCCACGGTGGCACCATGACGCGGTGACCCACGTACGACAGCACAGCATCCAGGTCGTCGCCCACCGGGGGGCCTCCGAGGACGTTCCCGAGCACACCCTCGCCGCGTACACGCGCGCCATCGAGGACGGCGCCGATGCCCTCGAATGCGATGTGCGGCTCACCGCCGACGGCCATCTCGTCTGTGTGCACGACCGGCGGGTGAACCGTACGTCCGACGGCCGGGGCGCGGTCTCCGCGCTGGAGCTGTCCGATCTCGCGGCTCTCGACTTCGGGTCCTGGCGGGACTGGAGGGACCGGGAGGAGTCCCCGGACTGGGACCGGGAGAGTACGTCCGTCCTCACCCTGGACCGGCTCCTGGAGCTGGTCGCCGACTCGGGCAGGCGCGTTGAGCTGGCCATCGAGACCAAGCACCCCACCCGGTGGGCGGGCCAGGTGGAGGAGAAGCTGCTCGCTTCGCTGGCCCGTTTCGGCCTGGACTCACCGGGGGCGGGTGAGTCGTCGCCCGTACGGATCATGAGCTTCTCGGCCCGCTCACTGCACCGGATCGCCGCCGCCGCGCCCGCCATTCCCACCGTCTATCTGCTGCAGTTCCTCTCGCCGCGGCTGCGTGACGGCCGGCTGCCCGCCGGTGCCGGGATCGCCGGCCCCGGTATGCGGATCGTGCGGAGCCACCCCGACTACGTCGAGCGGCTGCACCGGACCGGGCACCAGGTGCATGTGTGGACGGTGAACGAGCCCGAGGACGTCGCTCTCTGCGCGGAGCTGGGCGTGGACGCCATCATCACCAACCGCCCCAAGCAGGTACTGTCCCAACTGGGCCGTATCTGAGGCTTCTTGAGGCCTTTGACCCATTGAGGCCGTTCGATGCCCTACGGGTTATTAGCCCTTTTTGATGGTATTTCGGCCGGATTAATGCCCTGACAGGGAGTGCACCGGCGCGTTCGGTCCGTATTCGAGCACGTCGAATGCGTCACCGGGCCTCCTTTGGCCGGTTTCCGGCCCAGTCCACTGGGGCATCCAATCGGTGGCGTGGGGGCAAAGGAGGTCTCGGGGGTGGCGTTGGTGGTGGCACAGGAAGTGCCCGCGTCGTCGAGCATGGCCGTACCCCATGGCCCTGCGGGCGTGGGGGAAGCAAGGCACCGGATGCGCGATCAGCTGCGCAGGACCGGAGTGTCCGACTCGGTCGTCGACGATGCGGTACTGATCCTTTCCGAACTGCTCAGCAATGCCTGCCGGCACGGCAGACCGCTGGGCCGGGCGGAGATCGGTGACGGTGACGTCCGCGCTGCTTGGCGCGTGGACAAGGCAGGCAGACTGACCGTTGAAGTGACGGACGGGGGCGGTCCGACCCGACCGGTTCCGGCCACTCCCTCGGTCACGGCACGGGGCGGCCGGGGGCTCAACATCATCAGTGCGCTGGCCCAGGAGTGGGGTGTACGGGACAACGCGTCGGGCGAAGTGACCGTCTGGGTGCTCCTCACCGAGGCGCGCCGTGAGGACTTCACCGCGGCCGGGCCCGCCCAGGGGCCGGAGACCACCGGCTTCCCGGCACAGGCCCAGGCCCAGGCCCCGACCGCATCCGTCGCTTCGGTCGTGCCGGCCGTTCCGGTCGCGCCGGCCGCTCCCGTCGTCCCGGCTGTCGCGGGCTTCGCAGCGCTGTCGGAGGTCACCGAGATCTCGCAGTTCCCGGAAGTCTCCGGCTTCTCGGACGCGTTCGAGGCATTCGACGCCTTCGAGGGATTCCCGGGCTTCGACGGGGGCGACGGGACCGACTGACCGGGCTCCGGACGGGTGGGCGGCAGCGGCCCGCTCTCCGTGAGCCCCCGCGCGAACGGGCGGACATCCCATAGGCTCGCGCCAGACACAGGTCCAGCGCAGTCGGGAGAGAGCCGCACCATGGCGAAGAAGCGTCCTCAGACGAAGGCCCCTCACGGAACCAAGGGGGCCCGCTCCGCAGGCGCCGCTGAGCACGTACCCGTGGTGGGGGCCCGTGAGCCCTGTCCCTGCGGCTCCGGCCGCCGCTACAAGGCCTGCCACGGCCGGGCCGCCGCGAACGCCGTGACCGAGCTGGTCCAGCGCCCCTTCGACGGGCTGCCCGGCGAGGGCGACTGGGTCGCGCTGCGCGAGCTGGTGCCCGCGGCGACCGTGGAACTCACCCTCAAGGGCGGACTGCCCGACGGCGTGCCGTCCGTGACTCTCGCGACCGTGCTGCCGATGGCCTGGCCCGCGCTGCGCCGTGACGACGGCTCCGTCCTGCTCGGCCTGCAGAACGACACCCCCTCCGGCGACCTCAGCCGCGACCTGGCCGACACCCTGCAGCGGGCGCTGGCCGCCGATCCCGGCACCCCCGTCGCCGGTCAGCAGGCCGCGCCCGACGGGCCCCGGCTCCAGGAGCTGTTGGACCCGGGCGCGCCCTTCGAGCCGGTGGTGCACCCCGGGTTCGATTTCTGGGTGCCCGGCTCGGAGAACGCCACCCCGGAGGTCTCCGCCTCGCTGGAGCGCGCGAACGAGGCGGCCATCCCCACCGCGAGGCTCACGTCGGTGGACTCCGCGTACTGGTGCGAGACCCCCGAGAAGAACCATCTGCGCTGGGTGATGCTCCACCCCGAGGAGCAGCTTCTGGACGCCCTGGCCCGGTTGCACGCCGCGGGCACTTCCTCGCTCGGCGTCGGCACCAGGCTGGTCGGGTCCTTCCGGGCCCACGGGCTGACGGTCCCGGTCTGGGACCTGCCGAGCGCGATGAACGCCGAGGAGTGCGAGAAGCCCGCAGCCGAGTTCGCCGAGCGGCTCACCGCCGCCCTGGCCACCGACGCCCCGCTCACCCCGGACGAGCGCCGGGCCCGTGGCGGCCTCACCAACCGCCAGGTGACCCTCAGCTGAGAGTGACGAACGGGGCGGGACAGCAGGTGACTCCGATCACAACTGGCCGTACAGACAGGTAAGTCGCTGTCCGAATACGTGAGATCGAATTTGCGAACCGCCGATCTCTTGTTACCGTTCTAGTAGCCCGGTCGTTGGTGCATCCCCCGTCGCCAACGGCCGGGCCTTTCCATGCCCGGGTTGTCAATGCCCGGCGGGGAGCGCGTAGTTGCCTCGCGGGCACTGCCGTAGCGCGCCATCCCTGCGCCGTCCGCCCGCGCGCTGTCGGCCGCGCTCCCGCACCGTGTGCGCGTCGCGCGCACCGGCTCACGCGGGGGCGGGGCTCCTTTCACGGAACGCGGGGCCCGGTCCGTCACCGCGGATCCGGCGGTCCCGCGCCCTCACGGTGTGTACGCGGGGATCCGCAGGTACGCAGTTGTCCGCAGCGCACACAGGCCGGTTGACCACAGACTCGGGCCGCTCCGCGCGCCGGGCGTGCGCGTACAGGACCGGGCGTGCGCGTACAGGACCGGGCGTACGGGACCGGGCGTACGGGACGGCCCCCGGCTGTGCGCGCACAGGGCGCCGCCCGGCCCCCGGGGACGAGTTGTCGCCGCCGCGCGACCGCCGGTCCGGCCGCCCGGCTGTCAGTAGGCGAGTCTGCTGCCGCCGCCGGGAGCGCCGGTGCTCGCCTCGACCAGCGCGTCCACCACCGTCTCCACATCCGGCAGCCAGGGCGCCGCAGTTCCGCGGGCGGCGGGGCCGTCCGCGCCCGGCAGCGGCCGTGCGGCCGGGGCAGGTGCGGGGGCCCGCTCCCACCAGACGGGGCCCTTGCCGGTCTCGGACGGCGGCAGCACCAGATACCCGCCCTCCCCGTGGAACCGCAGCGAGCTGGGCACCCACTCCTTGGCGTGCAGCAGTTCACCGAGTCGTTCGAGTGAGTACGGGGCGACCAGCAGCGACCAGCGGGTGGGCGTCGCCACGACCGGTCCGAGCCGCACGCCCATGCGGTCGAGCGCCACCAGGGCGCGCGCGCCCGCGACGGCGGGAAGGCTGAGCGCACACGGCGCACGCCCCCCGGTCGCCATGATCACGGGGGCTTCGGGGCGGCTGGTCCACCACCAGCGCACCATGCGCTCGTCCGTGGTCGCCGTGAGGAGTCCCGGGTCGAAGGGGTGTGCGCCGGGCACGACGCACTCCGGGTCGGGGCAGCCGCAGCCGCGCTCCCGGCCGGCGGGGGCAGCCGTGTGCCCCACGCCGGGAACGACGGGCCACTGCCAGCCGGTTGCGCAGGTCAGCGCCGCATCGAGCTGGGCGTGCCTCCCGCTGCGCCGGAACCGGAGTCCGCGTCGCCTTCCGAGGATCTCGCGCATGGGCGCTCGTTCCTTTCCGTTGAACGCCGAGGTCCGCATCGCGCCATGGATACGTCGCGACACTGTCCGTACACACACTGTTGGCCTGCGGTGACGATGACCGGCAGGACGGAGCCTGGACCGAGTTCACTGCTCAAGCATGGCCAGGAGTGGCGCTGCGTGGCGCGTACTTGTCCCGTGCTGTCTGTGCTTGCTGTCTGTGCTGTGCGCTGTGCCGGTGAATCGCCGTGCCGCTGAAGAGCTGTGCCACTGTGCCGCTTGCGCGGACCCCGCCATTCGGGGATGGGGAGTGACCCACAGCGGTATAGACGTCCGGGCCTGCCGCCAGGTTCCGGGGCGGTCTCAACTGCCCCTGGCCATCACCGATTACGTACCCACCGCAGTCGGTGTGACGCTCTGCCGGACGACCTCAGTCGACATCAAATAGCCGCACAGGGGGGCACTTTCCAGCCAAGTTGGTTATCTACTGGAGAGAGACAGGATCCTCCCGCGGACACCGGGGGCCGAAGGGGACAATGCTGGACATCTCCTCGCTTCTGCGTGTACATGTGGATCCATTGGTAGCTACGCAGAATGGCAGGGGGATTTGCGATGCTATGGAGAGAAACGCACCAGTCAGAAAGCCGGCTGCCATGAGCGCATCTCACCTGCCGAAAGTGGCTGGAATCGACTCCACCGTCCCGGCCTCCGCGCACACTGCCGCACCGCTCCCCGCCCCCGTTCAGGCCCCCGGCGCCCTGATCCAGGACCGGCTGGCCGGCTGGGTCTTCGACCTCACCACCCTGCACGAGCTCACCGAGAGGCTGGCCGCCACCCGCACCCTGGACGAAGCGCTCCAGGAGTTCCTGCGCGCGGGTGCCTCCCTGGCCGGTGCCCGCCGCGGCCTGGTCGTACTGGAGCCCGCGGACACCCCGGCACCCGACGGCCCCGCGTACGGCCCCTGCCCCGCCCGCACCGCGGGGCTCGGGCTCACCCATGCCGAACTCGGCCACATCGAAACGGTTCCCCGCGGCGTCACCGCGTACGGACGCATGCTCGACGGCGTCGCGGGCGCTCCCCCCGGCGCACACTCCGGCGCGCAGCGCGGCTCCCACACCAACACCGCCACCGCCGCCCCGGCCGATGCCGACGCCACCGCCGATGGCGTCGCCACCCCCGACATCCTCGGCGACAAGCATCTCGACCCGCGCCACCGCGAGGTCGCCGTCCGCGTCGGCTACGCGGCCAGCTATGCCGTCCCGCTCTCGACCGCGACGGCCGGACCGCTCGGCGCGGCCGTCTGGCTCTACGACGAACCGGCCGAACCCGCGGACCGCCACCGGCGTCTCATCGGCCTCTACGCGCGGTACGCGAGCGAACACCTGGCCCGGCTGGTCGAACTGACCCGTGCCCGCGCCCGCGTGACCGCCCTCACCGATGAACTGCTGCCCCGCCGGCTGCCCCGGGTGCCCGGAGTCCGGCTCGCCGCCTGCCACCGCACCGGGCCACTCGGCGGCGGCGACTGGTACGACGCGCTGCCGCTGGCCGACGGCGCACTCGGTCTCGCCGTCGGATCGGTCACAGGCTCGGGCCCCAGTGCCATCGCGGCGATGGGACGGCTGCGGGCCGGGCTGCGGGCGTACGCCGTCATGGAGGGCGAGGACCCGGTCGCGGTCCTGTCCGACCTCGAACTGCTGCTGCGGCTCACCGAGCCCGCCCGCTCGGCGACCGCGCTCTTCGCCTACTGCGAACCGGCGCGGCGCACGGTCGTGTTCTCCGGCGCGGGCCACACACCGCCGCTGATCACGGGCGAGCGGCGCACCGAGTTCGTCGAGACCTCGCTGTCGGCGCCGCTGGGGATGCTCGCCTGCTGGGAAGCGCCGGGCGCGGAGTTCTCACCCGCACCAGGAGAGACGGTTCTGCTCTGCACCGACGGGCTGCTGCGCCGCACCGGTGACCCCGCGGACCGGGCGTACGCCCGGCTCCACTCGGCGGCGGCGAACCTGCCGCGGGCGCTGCGGGACGATCCCGCGGCGCTCGCGGACCACATCCTCCGGACGATGCTCCCCGACGGTCCCGACCAGCGGGAAGACGCCGAGGACGTGGTCATTCTGGCGGCCCGTTTCGACTGAGGTCCGCACGGGTTCCGCCGGACTCGGCAGGTGCGGGGAGCCGCCCGGTAAGAGGCCTTTCGGCCCTGGGCCCCCTTCCGTACACCCGTACGATGGAGGGGGCCCAGTGTCGTACTCAAGGAGACAGAAACGTGTCTGAGGAGCTCACCCCGGAGAACCCGGAAACCCCGGAATCCCTGGAGAACCCGGCGGCGGAAGCCGTCAAGCCCCGGAAGAACGGCCTCTACCCGGCCGTGTCCGAAGAGCTCGCCGCGAACATGAAGTCCGGCTGGGCCGACACCGAGCTGCACGGTCTGGAGCCGATCGCCCAGGCAGCACACACCGCCGCCCGCCGCGCCGCGCTCTCCGCGCGCTTCCCGGGTGAGCGTCTGGTGATCCCCGCCGGCCGTCTCAAGACCCGCTCCAACGACACCGAGTACGCCTTCCGGGCCGCGAGCGAGTACGCGTACCTCACCGGCGACCAGACCCAGGACGGCGTCCTGGTCCTCGAACCGGCCGCTGACGGCGGGCACACCGCCACGGTCTATCTGCTGCCCCGCTCCGACCGGGAGAACGGCGAGTTCTGGCTGAGCGGCCAGGGCGAACTGTGGGTCGGCCGCAGGCACTCGCTCGCCGAGGCCGAGCAGCTGCTGGGGATCCCGGCGAAGGACGTCCGCGAGCTGCCCGCCGCGCTCACCGCGGCCACCGGGCCGGTCCGCAACGTCCGGGGTTACGACGCCGGCATCGAGTCCGCCCTCACCGACAAGGTCACCGCCGAGCGCGACGAGGAGCTGCGCGTCCACCTCTCCGAGGCGCGCGCGGTGAAGGACGACTTCGAGATCGGCGAGCTGCAGAAGGCCGTCGACGCGACGGTGCACGGCTTCGAGGACGTCGTGAAGATCCTCGACAAGGCCGAGGCCACCTCCGAGCGCTACATCGAGGGAACGTTCTTCCTGCGCGCCCGCGTCGAGGGCAACGACATCGGCTACGGCTCGATCTGCGCCGCCGGACCGCACGCGACGACCCTGCACTGGGTGCGCAACGACGGTGACGTCCGCTCCGGCGAACTGCTGCTGCTCGACGCCGGCGTGGAGACGCACTCCCTCTACACGGCCGACGTGACGCGCACGCTCCCCATCGACGGACGCTTCAACGCGCTCCAGCGCAAGATCTACGACGCGGTGTACGAGGCGCAGGAGGCGGGTATCGCGGCCGTCAAGCCCGGCGCCGCCTACCGTGACTTCCACGACGCGTCCCAGCGTGTGCTCGCCGAGAGGCTCGTCGAGTGGGGCCTGGTCGAAGGCCCTGTGGAGCGGGTGCTCGAACTGGGCCTGCAGCGCCGCTGGACCCTGCACGGCACCGGTCACATGCTCGGACTCGACGTCCACGACTGCGCGGCCGCGCGCACCGAGGCGTACGTCGACGGCACGCTGGAGCCCGGTATGTGCCTCACGGTCGAGCCCGGTCTGTACTTCCAGGCGGACGACCTGACCGTGCCCGAGGAGTACCGGGGCATCGGGGTCCGGATCGAGGACGACATCCTCGTCACCGCGGACGGCAACCGGAACCTGTCGTCGGCGCTGCCGCGCCGGGCCGACGAGGTCGAGACCTGGATGGCCTCGGTCAAGCAGGGCTGATCCGCCCGCGGGCCTGGTGAACCGGGCAGCGGGACCAGTGGGGGTGAGTCCGGCCGTGTCATGGCCGGCCCCCCACTGACCCGGCGCGCCCCGGTCAAGTTCGTACGTTCACACGGGCCGGGAGGTCACGAGGGCCTCGCCGGCGCGGCCAGGTGACCGAACCGGCCCGTACGGTCGCGCCGCGGGCCGGTCACGAGGCCCTGAGGAGTGCGTCCTCGCGCCATTTCAGGACCTTGTCGAAGCGGACCATCGCGCCTCGGCCCGGCCTGTTCCGGAAGTCGGCGTGGTCGGAGAGTTCCGCGATCAGCTCCAGGCCCCGGCCGCTCTCGGCGCAGGCCGCGGCCGGTGCCGGTGCCGCCGGATGTGCCAGTACGTTCTGAGGTGCGGCGCGGCGCTTCTGCCGGGCGGGAAAACCCGGACCGGAGTCGGTGACCTCGATACGGCAGCGCTCACCGTCGAGGAACGCCGTCACCCGGTACCCCGGTGACGTGGCGCCCGGCCCTCCGGTCCCCCCGTGCTCCACCGCGTTCGCGCAGGCTTCGCTGAGTGCGAGGGACAGCTCGAAGGAGATCTCGGGATCGACGCCGGCGGTCTCCATGGCACCGAGCAGAAGACGGCGGGCGAGCGGGACGCTCGCGGCTTCACGCCGCAGATGCAGAGACCACCAGATGCTCATGCTCCAGCCTCCTGGCTGCGGCTCGACATTACGGTTACGTATTGCCGCGGTCCGGGGGCGTAAGCACACAGTTGACGTGATAACGCTCATTCGGCGGACGCGCGTGCACCGTGCGTCGGTGTAAGGCGGGTGTGTCCCGGGTGCGCCGTGGGGTTCATGGGCGCGGAAGCCGGGCCCCGCGGGGCGCGAGTGGGACCCGGCGGGACGGATGGTGACCTTCCGGACCTGCCGTATGCGGGTCCCGGGCCCAGTGCGATGATGGCCCGGCCATGCTTACCTCTGCCGTACGCGCCGGAGCCGGTCCACGGCTTCTGAGGACCGCGGTCTTCACCGCGGTCTGCGTCGTGCTGGCCGGGACGGGGCATGCGCTGGCCTCCGGCGCGGCCGTCCCCTGGTGGCCGCTGGCCCTCGGGTTCGCCGGGCTGTTCGTCGTGGCCGCGCCCTTCGCCGGGCGGGAGCGCTCGCTGCCCGGCATCGCCGCGGCGATGACCGCGGGCCAGCTGGCGCTGCACACGGTGTTCGGGCTCGGCCAGCACGGCGCCATGGCGATGGGCGCCATGAGCATGGGCGGGGCGTCCGGAACGGGCGGTACGGCCGGGTCAGGTGGCTCCGGAAGCGACAGTTCCGCCCTGGTCCTGCTCGCCGGGAAGCTGGTCTGCGGCGCGGGCGCCGCCCCGATGAGCGCCGCCAGGGCCCACAGCATCGTCGCCGCCGCCGGCCTCGACCCTGCGGCGGGTGCCGCCGCCCCCACCGCACCGCACCACATGGCGGAAGCCACGGCCTCGACGGGCCTCTTCATGCTGCCGAGCCTCCCCATGGTGCTCGGCCATCTGCTGGCAGCCCTGGCAACCGGCTGGGTCATGCGGCGCGGCGAGATCGCGCTGTTCCGTCTGACCCGGCAGTCGCACGGTGTTGCCGAGGGGGCGCTCGTACGTAATCTGCGCGGCGCGCTCGCGCTGGTACGCGCCCTGCGTTCCGGGCTTCCGGGAGCACCCGCCCAGGGGCCGCGCGCCGGGTACGCGCCTCTCCCCGCGCCCCTGTGGAGAGCGGGCGAAGCACTCCAGCACACGGTGATCAGGCGCGGGCCGCCCGCGGTCTACGCGTTCGCAGCCTGACGCGGCACCTCCCCACGCGAGAAGCGACGGGAGCGGGTGCCGTGCTGTCCGCGCGCACCGGCGCGCGGGTCGCCACCTTCCTTTTCGCACCGTGGAGTGTGTTCCGTATGAGCATCAACCCGCTGAACGCCGGCCCGTCGAGCACCGACTCGCCGAGCACCGACTCGCCGAACGCCGGCTCCCTCAGGAACGGGCGCCCCCGGCTCACCCGCCGTATCGCCGTGGTCGGCGGTGTCGCCGCCACCTCCGTCCTGCTGCTCGCGGGTACCGCGTTCGCGCACGTCACCGTCCAGCCGCAGGGCGACGCGGCCAAGGGCGGCTACGCGACGATCGCGTTCAAGGTCCCCAACGAGCGCGACAACGCGTCGACCACCAAGATCGAGGTCAACTTCCCGGCCGACCACCCGCTCGCCTCGGTGATGCCGGAGCCCGTGCCGGGCTGGAAGGTCGACGTCACCACATCGAAGCTGCCCAAGCCGCTGACCATCGAGGGCAAGCAGATCGACAAGGCCGTCACCAAGGTCACCTGGACCGGCGGGAAGATCGAGCCCGGACAGTTCCAGCAGTTCCCGGTGTCCGTGGGCCAGCTGCCCACCAACACCGACCAGCTGACCTTCAAGGCTCTGCAGACGTACTCGAACAAGGAGGTCGTGCGCTGGATCGAGGAGCAGAAGCCCGGCGCCGACGAGCCGCAGAACCCGGCGCCCGTACTCAAGCTGACCCCGGCCGCCGACACGGCCGGCGCCACACCGGGCAGCGCGTCCGGCAAGACATCATCGGGCGACAGCGGCGCGCCCGCCAAGACTGCCACCGCCTCGTCCTCGGACAGCAGTGACAACACCGCCAGGATCCTCGGGGTCATCGGCATCGTCATCGGCATCGCGGGCGTCGCCTTCGGTGTCCTCGCCGGCCGCCGCCGTACCGCCTGACGGGCCCACACCACCCACAGCACTTGGGACGTTCTTCCATGCACAGCACGACACGCAGCACGTACATGAAGTCGCTCACGGCCGCCGCCCTCGCGGTGGCGGCCGCCTTCTCCCTCGCGGCCTGCGGCAGCGACAGCGGCAGCAGCTCCGGCAAGAGCGCGGTGGCCGATGTGTCCGGCCAGAACAAGACGCAGGCGGCGACGGTGCTCGACACCCCGTTCACCAAGCCGGACTTCGTCCTCACGGACACCCACGGCAAGAAGTTCGACTTCCGCAAGGAGACCAGGGGCAAGCCGACGCTGATCTACTTCGGCTACACGCACTGCCCCGACATCTGCCCGCTGACCATGGGCAATCTCGCCGTGGCGAAGAAGGCGCTGCCCAAGGACGAGCAGAAGAAGCTCCAGGTCGTCTTCGTCACCACCGACCCGGGCCGGGACACCCCGTCCGAGCTGGGCAAGTGGCTGAAGGCGCAGGACCCGTCGTTCATCGGGCTCACCGGCGACTTCAAGAAGATCCAGGCGGGGGCCCGCCAGATCGGCATCGGCATCTCCCCGACCAAGAAGGAGAAGGACGGCACGATCGTCTCGATGCACGGGGCTCAGGTCGTCGCCTTCTCACCGAAGACGGACAAGGGCTACCTCCTGTACGGCGAGGACACCACGGTCAAGGACTACACGAAGGACCTCCCGAAGATCGTCAGGGGTGAGAAGCCGTGAACCGGGGCAGGCGGGCGGCCTCCGTCTGCGCCATAGCCGCCGCGGCGGCCGTGGCGCTGGCCGGCTGTTCCTCGTCCGGATCGGGATCGGGGTCCGGTTCGGGCTCCGGATCGGGATCGGGTTCGGGTTCGGGTTCGGGTTCGGCCGACAGCCGCTCCGGTGGCAGGCCCGAGCTGAAGGTCACCGAGTCCTTCATGCCCGAGCCGGTCGGGGGCAGCGGGATGGCCGCCGGCTTCGTAACCGTCACCAACAGCGGCGGCACGGCCGACCGGCTCACCTCCGTCACCAGTGATCTCTCCGACGACGTCACCATGCACACGACCAAGAACCAGCAGATGCTCGCGGTGAAGTCCCTCCCGGTCCCCGCCCACGGCGAACTGGACCTGGAGCGCGGCGGAAACCACCTCATGTTCATGCACCTCAAGAAGCAGCCCAAGCGCGGCCAGAAGGTCGCCGTGGAACTGCACTTCGAGAAGGGCGGCGTGCTCAAGGCCGAACTTCCCGTCAAGCAGCCCACTTACAACCCGCAGCACAGTTGAGGAGCTGACACCATGACGGCGACCACCGCCCCACCGCGCTCCGGGCCTCCGCTCGCATGGCTGCTGCTCGTCGCGGCGGCGGTCCTCGGCGCACTGTTCGCCGCGGCCGCCCCCGCCTCCGCGCACGCGGCCCTGCTCGGAAGCGATCCGAAGGCCGGAGCGGTGGTCGCCAAGGCTCCCTCTGATGTCGCGCTCACCTTCTCCGAACAGGTCGCCATGGACAACAAGTCCATCCGCGTCCTCGACCCGAAGGGCAAGCGCTCCGACACCGCGAAACTCCGCAACCTCTCCAAGGGCAGCAAGGTCACCTACGGTGTCGACCTGCGCCCCGGCCTCGCCAACGGCACCTACACCGTGGCCTGGCAGGCCATCTCCGCCGACAGCCACCCCGTATCGGGCGCCTTCACCTTCTCCATCGGCGCGCCGTCGAAGACCACCGTCTCCGCGACCGGCGAGAACGTGGGCGGCGGGCTCGTCGGCGTCCTCTACGGCGCCGCGCGCTACGCCGCGTACGCCGGATTCATCATCCTGGTCGGCGGCGCCGCCTTCGTCATCGCCTGCTGGCAGCGCGGGGCGAACGAACGGGCGCTGCAGCGCCTCGTCGTACGCGGCTGGCTGACCCTGACCGCGGCCACCCTCGTTCTTCTGCTGCTCAGAGCGCCCTACACGGGATCGGGGCACCTGGCGGACGTCTTCGACCTGAGCGCGCTCAAGGGTGTGCTCCAGACCAAACCCGGCGCCGCGCTCGTCTCCAGACTGCTGCTGCTCGGCGCATCCGCGCTCTTCGTCGCCGTGCTCTTCGGGGCGTACGCCCGGCGCGCGGCGGCCACGGAGCCGGAGGCGGCGAAGGAGCGGAAGGACCTCACCTTCGGCCTGGCCGTCGGCGGGACCGTCGTCGCCGCCGGGATCGCCGCGACCTGGGCGCTCACCGAGCACGCGTCGGTCGGCCTCCAGCCCGGGATCGCGATGCCGGTCGACATCGTGCATCTGCTCGCGGTCGCCGTCTGGCTCGGCGGACTGGCCGCGCTGCTCGTCGCCCTGTTCCGTACGCCGTCCATCGAACGCGCCGCTGTGCGCCGGTTCTCCCGTATCGCCTTCGCAGCCGTCTGCACCCTGGCGGCGACCGGCCTCTACCAGTCCTGGCGGCAGGTCGGCTCCTGGTCCGCGCTCTTCGGTACGGGATACGGGCAGCTGCTCATGGTCAAGGTGGGGCTCGTCGCGGTGGTCGTCTGCATCGCGTACTTCTCCCGGCGCTGGACGGCGCGGCTCTCCGAGACGGCTGTCGCCGCGCAGCCGGCCGTCACCGCGCAAGCGGCTGTCGCCACGCAGCCGCCGGCTGTTGCTTCCGGGAGCGCGGCCGTCCCGGAGGCCGTCGCTTCTTCCGGGACCGCTGTTGTCCCTGAGACCGCTGTGACGGGAGAGGCAGAGGGCGGTGAGAGCGCCACCGCCCCCGGTGGCCCGCCGGCCGATCCCCCCGCCGATCCGCGACGCGCCGCCCAGCTCGCCCGGCAGCGGGCCGCCAGGGACGTGGTGCGCGAGCGGCGGGTACGGGACGCCGACCCGCACCGCACCGGGCTCCGGAAATCGGTGCTCGCCGAGACCGTGGTCGCCGTGGCGCTGCTGGCCGTGACGACGGTCCTGACCACCACCGAGCCGGGCAGGACCGAGGAGGAGGCCGGACGGAGCACCTCGTCGTCCACCGCCGCGGTGCCTTCGGGACCGGTCAATGCCACGCTCCCGTTCGACACCGGCGGCCCCAGGGGCAAGGGGACAGCGGCGCTCGAACTCACCCCGGGCCGCAGCGGAAAGAACCAGCTGCACCTCTTCGTGAACGACCCGGCGGGCAAGCCGTACGACGTCCCCGAGGTGCGGGTCGCCCTCACCCTCAAGGCGAAGAGGATCGGGCCGCTGCCCGTCGCGCCCGACCACCTGTTCACCGGACATTGGAGCGCGGACAACGTCCAGATCCCGATGGCGGGCGCCTGGGACGTCGCGGTGACCGTACGGACGTCCGACATCGACGAGACCACCGTGAACAAGACGGTGGAGATCGGCTGACCAGCAATGAACGACATCTCCAGGAGGCGGCTGCTCGGGACCGCGGGCGCGGTGGGGGCGGGCGGCCTCGTCGTGGGCGCCGCCGGCGGAGCCGCAGCGCACGCGGCGACCGAGTCCGACCCGGCGGCCGCGCTGACGACCGTCGGGTCGACCGAGGTGGCCTTCCACCCGGCGCCGAACACCGCCGGAGGCGGCGATTCCGGCGGATCCGCGCACGCGGCGCACCAGGCGGGCATCACCACGCCCGCCCAGTCCACCGGGTATCTGATCGCCTTCGACCTGGCAGCCGGCGCCGGCCGCAGCCAGGCCGCGGCGCTGCTGCGCCGCTGGTCGGCGAGTACCCAACGGATGATGGCGGGCGAGCCGCTCGGCGACGACACCGGGATCGCACTCGACGCGGGACCCTCGTCCCTCACGGTCACCTTCGGTTTCGGACGCTCCTTCTTCACCCGTACCGGACTGACCGCGCAGCGCCCAAGCCAGCTCGACCCGCTGCCGGACTTCTCGTCCGACCACCTCGACGCCAAACGCAGCAACGGCGATCTGTGGGTGCAGATCGGCGCGAACGACCCGCTCGTCGCCTTCCACGCCCTGCGCGCACTCCAGAACGAGGCGGGTTCGGCGGCCCGGGTCCGCTGGCAGATGAACGGTTTCAACCGCTCGCCCGGTGCGACCGCGAAGCCGATGACCACCCGCAATCTGATGGGCCAGATCGACGGGACGGGGAACCCCAAGCCCTCGGAGAGCGACTTCGAGCGGCGGATCTTCGTGCCGGCGGGCGGCGGCAAAGGCGCGGAGGCGCAGCCGGAGTGGATGGCGGGCGGCTCGTACGCCGTCGTACGCCGGATCAGGATGCTCCTCGACGACTGGGAGAAGCTCCCGCTGGGGAAGCAGGAGCAGGTCATCGGGCGGCGGAAGAAGGACGGCGCCCCGCTGACCGGGGGCACCGAGACGACCGCCATGAACCTGACCAAGGTCGGCCCCGACGGCAAGTTCGTCATCCCCGACAACGCGCATGCGCGGATCTCGGCCCCCGAACAGAACGGCGGTGCCGCTCTGCTGCGCCGCACCTTCTCGTACCACGACGGAATCGGCGGGGACGGCACACCGGACGCGGGGCTGCTCTTCGTCTGCTGGCAGGCCGATCCGAACCGGGGCTTCGTGCCGGTGCAGCGGAAACTGGACCGCGGAGACGCGCTGTCGGACTTCATCCGGCACGAGGCCAGCGGACTCTTCGCGGTGCCCGGGGCACCCGGCCGCGGCGAGTACGTGGGCCAGCGCCTGCTCGAAGGCCACTGAGGCTCCGGTCCGGGGCCCCGGGACCTCGGGACCCGGGGCGTACGGGCCATTAGGGTGACCGTATGTCAGCCACTCGCTTCACCTATCTGGGCCCCGAAGGCACCTTCACCGAGGCGGCTCTGCGTACGCTCCCCGAGGCCGCCACCCGCGAACTCGTTCCGATGGTGTCCGTGCCGGCCGCGCTCGACGCGGTACGGACGGGGGAGGCCGCCGCGGCGCTCGTACCGATCGAGAACTCCGTCGAGGGCGGTGTCACGGCGACCCTCGACGAGCTGTCGGGCGGCGAGCCGCTGATGATCTACCGCGAGGTGCTGCTGCCGATCGCCTTCGCGCT
Source organism: Streptomyces sp. NPDC059398 (assembly GCF_042751845.1). Classification (NCBI taxonomy): domain Bacteria; kingdom Bacillati; phylum Actinomycetota; class Actinomycetes; order Kitasatosporales; family Streptomycetaceae; genus Streptomyces; species Streptomyces sp. NPDC059398. The sequence continues at coordinate 48,209 of NZ_JBHYWP010000061.1, forward strand.
GCTGGTGCGTCCGGGCACGAAGCTGACCGATGTGAAGACGGTGACCGGGCACCCCGTCGCCCAGCCCCAGGTACGGAACTGGCTGCGGGCGAACCTCCCCGAAGCGGTGTGGGAGTCGTCCGCGTCCAACGCCGACGGCGCACGGCTCGTCCAGGAGGGCCGGTACGACGCGGCCTTCGCCGGAGAGTTCGCCGCCGCCACGTACGGGCTCGAACCGCTGATCACCGAGATCCACGACGCGCAGAACGCGGAGACCCGCTTCGTCCTGGTGGGCCGCCCCGCCAGGCCCGCGGCGCCGACCGGCGCGGACAAGACATCGGTGGTCGTCTGGCAGCGCGAGGACCACCCCGGCGCGCTCCTCGAAATCCTGCAGGAGTTCGCGGTGCGGGGGGTCAACCTGATGCTGCTCCAGTCGCGGCCGACCGGTGAGGGCATCGGCAACTACTGCTTCGCCATCGACGCGGAGGGCCATATCTCGGACCGCAGGGTGGGCGAGGCGCTGATGGGGCTCAAGCGGAGCTGCCCCGAGGTGCGGTTCCTCGGTTCCTATCCGCGGGCCGGGGTGACGGCGCAGGACGTACGGGCGCTGCGGTCCGGTACCTCGGACCCGGGGTTCGTGGCGGCTTCGGACTGGCTGGCGCGCAGCCAGGACGGCCGGGTCTGAAGGACTGCCAGAGCACGGGGGGTGGGGGGGGGGGGGTCTCCCCCCCCCCCCCGCCGCGGGGGTGTGGGGTCGAGTTCTC